>NZ_NWQG01000248.1:0-15693 GCF_002529485.1 Mesorhizobium sanjuanii | reverse complement strand
GTCGGGATGTCGATGAAATGATGCTGCCAGGTCGTCAGCACCGAGGCGCCGATCAGGAAACACCAGCTGTGCCAGGCCATCCGGGTGCCGCCGTCCAGCTTTTGTCGCCAATGGTCCCAGATGATAACCAGCAGCGCGATGTGCAGCGACGGCGCCTGATTGAACGGCTTGTCGAAGCCGCCGAGCACCGCGAACATGAAGCCGGGCAGGCCATTGGTCCCAGGCCGCACGAAGGTCGCTGTCAGCGGAAACAGGATGAAGCAGGCGACGGCGACGATCTGCGCGGTGAGGTAGCGGCCGGCGAGCCGGTCGACGCCGCTCTTGGTATCGTTGAGCAGCAGCGACAGGCCGTAGAACAGATTGATCGACCAGTAGGGCACGATCGTCCAGGCGATGAACGGGATGCCGTGCTCCCAGTCGAAGACGATGCTGCCGACATGATCGCGCCGCGATGCCAGCCAGTTGGCATAGCCGTAGGTGGAATAGAAGAACGGCGCCAGAAAGGCGAGCCAAAGTGCGGCCCGCAGCACGACACCGGAATAGGGCTCGCGCACCTGGATGGGCAGGGCAGGGGCTGGGTCGGCGGCAGGCTCGTCCATGTTCTCAGATGCGCCGTGCGACCGAGACGGTGAAGATGCCCCACTGGTCGATGCGCTGGTCGAGCTTCTCGAAGCCGGCGGCCGCCACCAGCTGGTCCATCTCGCCCTGCGTGCGCCGGCGCATCACCCAAGCCTGGCCACCGCGATGCGAGGTCAGGCTGCGCGCGATCATTTCGAGCTGCGGATGCCAGGGCTGGTTGGTGTAGATGAGGAGGGCGCCGGGCTGCATCGCCTTGGCCAGCCCGCCGAGCGAACGGGCGATCATGGCGTTGTCTGAAAACAATTCGTAAAGCCCGGAGACGATGGCGAGGTCGGGCGCCGGATCGAGCCCTGAAAGCATTCTGGCATCGAAGGCGTCGGCCCGATGGAAGGAGACCGATCCCGGCAGCTTGCGGTCGGCGATCAGCTTTTGGCCGAGCGACACGTTGAGGTCGGAGAAATCCTGCAGCCGCACGCTGGCCGGCTGCTCGGTGCATTTGGCGACGGCGTCGAGCACATAGCGGCCATGGCCAGCGGCGATATCGACGATGCGCACCGGCCGGCCGGCGGCCTTCAGCGTGGTGACGGCATTGCCGATCAGCTCTTCCAGATGAAGCTTGCGCTGGCGGATGCCGCGCCAGCCGATGGCGTCGAGGAAGGTGCGGTCGACCATGCGGCCGAGCGGAGTGTAACCCCGCGCGACGTTCTCGTAGACATAGTCGAGCGTCGAGCCGGAATCGAAGCCGGTGGCGATCCCGGTCTTCAGACCCGATGACAGCCGGGCACCCGTGCGGATCGAGGCGCGGCTCATTGCCCAGTAGAGGCCCTTGGGCGACAGCAGCGGCAGCGGTGAGGCCAGCCGGTCGGCCTCGTCGCGCGTGTAGCCGGCGCGGTCGGCGCCGGTGAGATCGACCGGCTTCTCCGGCGCTGCGAACTGTCTTTCGAGGAACGGCCGGATCAGGTCGAGCGCCTGGTGCCGGTCGCGCTCGCCCAGCGTGTCGTGGAAGAAGCCGGGCAGCACGTGCCGCTCCTTGGCGGGGCTCGCCAGATTGACGAAGAACTCGTGCTGCGGCCCGTGCCGCACCACCCAGTCGGCTCCGGAAATCAAAAGCTGCGTCGGCACGGTGATGGCGCGCGCGTCGGCGACGATGCGGGCGGCGTGGCCGTAGAGCTCGACCAGGATGTTGGAGGCGATCGGCCGCGTGATCAGCGGGTCGGCGTCGAACGAGGCGATGCGCTCCGGGTCGTGCGTCAGGAACTTGGCCTTGACGTAGGAATTGACGAAGAAGCGGCCCTTGAGCTTCTGCCAGAGCGCAATGCCTTCCTTGGCGAAGGGCACGTAGAGCTTGACCGAAAAGGCTGGCGAGGCGACCACCAGCGCGCGGATATCGGGCGCATAGTCGTGCACCCAGGCCGCAGTGAGCACGGCGCCGAAGGACTGTGCGATCAGTGCGATGTCGCGCTGTCCAAACCCATCCTTTCCGATCTCGCGAACGAAACAGTCGATGTCGCGCACCAGGGCCGCAAAGGACGGGGCATAGCCGCGCTCGCCGGCCGAGCGGCCATTGCCGCGCGCATCCCAAGCATAGAAGGCATGGCCGGGCATGGCCAGTTCATCGACCAGATGGGCCATGCGGCCGCCATGTTCGTGGCCGCGATGGAACAGAAGGATGGCGCCCTTGGCGGGCTCGCCGACGGCCGGCCAATAGCGGTAGAAGATCTCGGTGCCGTCATGGCTCCTGAAGGTCCGCTCCTCGGCCACGCGCTCGAGGCCTGCCGGCGCGGCGGTGATGTTGTGTTGATGAAGCATGGCGGTCCCCTCAAGGCTGGTCATCAGCCGCCGCTCCCCCTAAGGCCGCTGCGTATCCGGTTGATGGCGGTCGCCAGCGACAGTGTAGCCATGGCCGGAAACACAAATGGCGTGAGCGCCTCGGCCCACAGGCCGCAGGCGATGAGGAAGCCGATGACGCCGAGCGCCAGCGCGCGGTCGCTCTTGCCGAAAGGCCCGGCATAGTTGCGGCCCGCACCGGCAGCGACGCCGAGCACCCCGGCATATTCGGCGACGATCCCCGCGATGGCGAAAGCGACGACGCCCCAGGCAGGGAAGACAGCGGCAAAGGCCAGGATCAAAGCCAGGTCCGAGACAATGTCGCAGAGTTCATTGAGATACATGCCGAGTTTCGAAGCCTGCGCGTGCTCCCGCGCGAGCATCCCGTCGATGGCGTTGAGCGCCATGCGCACGAACAGCACCACCGGCATCAGCAGGAATACCGGGGAATGGCCGGCAAACCTCGCAACGACAAGGCCCGTGGCGACCGACAGGGCGGCGGCGAGAAAGGTGACCTGGTTGGCGGTGATGCCAGCCCGTGCCAGCCGGTCGGCAAGCGGCCGCAGCTTGGCCTGGAAGGCCGGTTTCAGCGCATAAAGCGTCGGCATGTGCAAGCCCCCCGGCCACAGCGCAAGAAGCGCGCGGGCGAGGATGATCAATTGGCGGGAAAGACGCAAGAGCCGCGAGCCGCAAACCAGGGACGTCGCCGCGGATCATTGCCGGAGAAGCTGAGGGAAAGCCCCGGTGCGGGCACCGGGGCTTTCAGTACCAGCAATCGTTACGACCAGTACCAGACCCAGACACGCCGGCGATAGCACCGGGTGCGAACCCTGCCATGCCGCCAATAGCGACGGCAGACCCGTCTCCAGACGCGCCGCCGGCGCCGCCTGCGGTGCCGCCGCCAATGCCCGTGCCGATGGCGGACCTGCTCCAGTTCCGCTTGGCTGTCGTCATCCCCGAAGACCGCATTATCCTGCGCCTCCAGTTCATCGAGAATGCCGCTTCCGGCGGCTGGAACGCCAGCCACCGCGTTGACCGGCCGAACCGCGCTCGCGAGAGCGGCAGCCCCTGCAATGCCAAACATTCCGGTCAGAAATAGTCGACGATCCATAGAAACCTCCCAATCACCTTCGAGCGAGACAAGGTCTACATCTGGAGAATAGCGCGATGGATACAAAAACCAAGGGGCCGCAGCAGAAGTGGTAAACATCTCATGTGTCGAGCCGGTATCACTGGACTGGCCTGGGAGCGCGGCAGCCCCGTTCACAACCGATTTAGAGGCTGTTCAATCGTAATGGACGCCGCGCCGATGGCCTGAGACATCTTCAACAATGCCGTCCCAGTCCTCCGGTGCGATATCGGCGATCGATTGCGAAAAGGTCCAGCCGTGGCCGCCAGGGTCGCGGCAGGAATATTGGCGTTCGCCATACGGGTAGCTGGTCGGCTCGCTCAGGATCACCGCGCCATGCAGCACTGCGCGCCGGTGATGGGCATCCACATCCTCGACGCGGACCATGACGGCGAACTGCTGGGGCCTGTCCTGTTCGGCGTCTTCCCGGACCATCGATTTGTCCGCCTTCAGTTCCGTCACGACGACAGCCCCTTCACCGAAGCCGAGTTGGGCGCGGTGGTTGGCTATCCGCAGGCGCAATTCGAGACCAAAGGCTTGGCAAAGCCAAAGGCTGGCTTTGCCAACGTCAGGATAGGAAAGGACCGGTATGACCGTGGAGGCAGGCATGGAGCGGTTGCCAAGCATGTCCTTGCCTCGTTCCAGTGACGCGAGACGCCGGGCGCCTGGTCGCCGACCCAGCGCCCGCCAACTCAACTATAGGGCGACCAGCACTGTCGGCGAGGGCCGGAATAGGGCTGGTAGCTGTTGTCCCAGGCGCGGTACGAGACATAGCGGTCGTAGCACCAGCGGACATGGGCGGCGGCCAGCCGGGCCGCGGGGCGCGGCGGCGGAGCGACGGTCGCGACCGCGACGCCTGTGGCGAAAGCCGCGGCGGGGAACCAATAGCCATTGTAGTAGCGATAGCCAGGCCGCAAGCGTACATAGCCTCGGTAGCCATTGTAGTAATAGGCGCCGCCGACGACGTAGAAGCCGCGCCGGTGGCGGATGGGCTCAGGCGTGGTTGCAGCCGATGTCAAGCCGGGAGCGGGCATGATCGGCAAGGCGCCGGCCGGCGAAGCAAGCACCGAAGCGCCGAGCATCAATGCGCAGAACGCTGTGATTGTCTGTTTCATCGTGTTGTCCTCTTGATGTCGAAGGGTGCCGGTCAGCGACGCTTGAGCGCCCGCAATTCGGAGATCGAGAGCGCGCGGTCGCCGTTCTTGTCCGCTTGCAGCAGCCGGTCGGGAATGAAGCCGGCAAACTCGTCGCGCGAAATCCTTCCGTCGCCGTTGCGATCCATGCGGCGGGCCTGTGTCTTGAAGTCCGCGACCTGCGCGCTGCGGAAATCGCGTCTTGATTTCACCTGCTCCAGGGCGTCGCGCACCTCGCCCGGATCGAGCAGGCCGTTGTGGTTGGCATCCATCCGGTCGAACATCTGTGCCCGTGCGACCTTGATCTCACCGAATTCGAGGATCCGGTCTCCGTTCGTATCGATGCGTTGGAAGAATTGCCTTGCTCCGGACCCGTCCGCCGCCAAGGCGCCATTTGCGCCAAGCAGCAGGCCCGCGCAGGCCATGGCGATCTTTTTCATGCTGGTCTCCAGTCTCGGTCGGGCGGCCCGCCATGGGCGCCCTTGCAAGACCTCCTACGCAGCACCTTGCCTGCTCCTACGCAGCCACGTGGCTTTTTTTTCACGGATGAAACGCACTGCCGGACGGCGGGGCGGGCTTGGTGTCAGTCAGGACCTAGTGCGGCGCACCATCGGCAAGATGTCGAATGCCGTTGGTCGTCATCCAGCGGGCGCGAGCCAGATGCGTTGCCCAGGCCCGGAATGCCCTCTCGGGTTCCCGAATCGGGTCAATGTGCAGAACGGACTGGGCAACCTCACGCCAGTCTGCTCCGTCGGCTGACGCATCGAGCAGCTGAACATAGGTCAGCCTGCAGGCTTCGTCATACACGGTCGGCACCGACGACATCGGCGCCACGTCCGCTATCTGAGTCTGCTTTGACATTGCGACCTGCCAACGGTGACCAAGGCGGCATCATGACACGCGATAGTGTAGCCAGCGCCCTGTGTTCGAAGGACGCCGACTAACCGGAATTGTAGTTTAGTGGAACCTAATCTTAACGATGCGATTACCAAGCATGGGTAAACATGAGGTCCGGAGCGTTGCTGAACACTGGCTGACGGCAGATCGGCTGGCAGAGGATCCAATGATTGCCGTCAAGGACCGGATACGGGAAGCAGCCGAGAACGATACGATTTCTTTCGCCGTTGCCAGGGTTGAGCAACCAGGCGCCGACCTCGTCAAAGCAGCCGACCCCGTTGAGGAAGCCGATACCGTAGAGAAAGTTGAACCTCAACAGATCAGGCTCGCAATGAGCTTTTTCCATGATCTGGAAGTGTCGATCCTTATTCTCTACGCTGTCTACGCCATCGCAGTGGCGGGTGTGGCCGCGTTCCTGTTGCTGCAATGGGGGCATGTCCTCTAGGTACACGGATGAGCCACTCGTCCAGCGGCTGACACCCTCGATAAGCCACGTAAATTGACAATCCAGGCCGAAGCCCGCCATCCCATGGGATGACGAGCCCGTTTGCCCGGGTGCCACGGCAGCTATGTTTGCAACTGATGCTCCCGTGGATGCTCAATACGCTGCCGTCGCCGCTTCGTGCATCGGCAAACAAATGAAGGCCCGCGCTCTGGCGAGGGCGCGGGCCGATCGGGTTGCAGCCCGATCCGCAGGGAATCCGAAGATTCCGCTGCTCAGAGATAGTTATTAGGCACGGCTAATGTTCCTGCATCGGCCGAATGAATGATGTGACCGCGCTCGACCGCGAGCACGCTGGCTAACGATCCCTTTCGCGCAAAGCAGTGCGTCCGGCAACTTTCTGAGAATGGCGCTCGTGTTTGCGGGGGGCTCGCTTTCGGGGGGAAGCCATGCACAGGAAGCAACGTGTCGTCCTCTTGGTGGCGGTCTTTGCATCTGTTCTGGGCTTTGCGCTGTTGGTGGTGATCCTGCAGATACTCAGCTCGTTCGATTAGACCTCAGCCACTGGAAATTCTTGCGGAACCGGTGTTGGATCGTCAGCACGAGACCGCCTTGCGCGAGAATTTTTCGCCGGCGAGCGTAGGGGCGAAGTCCTTCCTGCGTATCGGTCAGCAGTTGCCAACGACAGGGCGACCGATGACAGCGAAAGGACCACCATCATGAAACGTCCGGCACTTGTTGTGCCCCTCCTGCTGGGGCTTGCACCGCTTTGCGCTGCGCAGGCTCAGGACATACCGGGCAAAGACGTAGGCAAGCACATCCTGCAACGCGTCGACACCAATGGCGACGGCGCCGTTTCGAAGGACGAGATGATTGCCGCCCGCGAGCACGCCTTCAAGAAGCTCGATCGCAATGGCGACGGCGTCATCGACGAGAAAGAGATCGAAGGCGCGCGCGATGCCATCATGGACCACGCCGACGCCGCGCAGGCCAGGCTCGGCACGCGCTGGCGGCGCATGGATACGAATGGCGACGGCAAGGTCTCGGAGGACGAGTTCCGCAGCCGCACGCCGCTGTTCGACCTCGCCGACCGCAATGGCGACGGCAAGCTTTCAGCGGACGAGATCGCGGCCATCCGCAAGCTCTTCGCCGATCGCGCCGGCTGACGATCCCCATCACCACCTTCGTTCGACAAGGCTCGGCCTTTCCGGCGAAATGCCTTGGTCTTTTCCAAGCAAAATCAAGGAGTATGACATGCTTTCTTCAGCGAAGATTCACCTGGTCTGTCTCGGCGCGATGCTGATGATATCGACGGCCACGCCGGCCGCGGCCGAGGAGTGGAAACGGCCAACCGCGCATGGCGGCGAAATCAGCCGCAGCGTCACCGGCGATGGCGGCGTCTATACCGGCTCGACCACGCGCACCGGCCCCAATGGCGGTACCTATACCTCGACATCCAAATGCGTGGCAGGCGTTGTTGACCGCTGCTCCAGAAGCTATTCTGGCACTGGGCGCGACGGGCAGTCCTTCTCCGGAAAGCGCGTGTCGGCGCGTGGGCCGTTCCATGGCCGCTCGGCCGGCAGCTTCACCGGGCCGAACGGCAAGACGGTCTACGGATTCCGCCGCTGGCGCCGTTGACGTTCAGGAGCTTCGCCAGTTGGTGCCCGCCGCAGTGCAGCATGAGAAGGCCCGTGAGGACGACGAATTGCTGGCGCGTGTGGCGGCGGGCAACCAAGGCGCGCTGTCCGAACTCATCGCTCGCCACGGCCGGGGTCTGCGGGTGTTTGCCGCCCGCTATCTCGGCAATGAAGGCGACGCCGAGGATGTGGTGCAGGAGGTGTTCGTGACCGTCTGGAAGCAGGCCGCGCGGTTCGATCCCGCCCGGGGGCGTGCCTCGACCTGGCTCTACAGGATCACCGCCAATCGCTGCATCGACCAGCGCCGGCGGCGGGCGCTGCGCAGCTTCATTTGGCTCGACGATGTCAGGGACGAGGTGCCCTCGCTGGAAGCCGATGCCGAAGCGACGACCGCGGCGCGGCAGGAGTTGGCGATCGTGCGCGATGGGCTGTCGCGCCTGCCGGAACGGCAACGCATGGCCGTGCTGCTCAGGGCCGTCGGCGACCTCGACATCGCGGCAATCGCCGAGGTTATGGGCGGCAGCGCCGGATCGGCCGAGCAATTGCTTGTGCGCGGGCGGCGGGCGCTGCGGGATCATCTGGCAATGGCGGCCGCGGGCCGTGAAAGGAAGTCCTCATGACGCGCGACGAGTTCGAACGAAACAAGCGCCGTTTCGGCGACACCGTCGAGACATGGCCGGCTCCCTTGCGGCAGCAGGCGCGGGCCTTCATGGTGGATGAGGCGGGGCTCGACGACGATCCCGACACCGCGCTCGACCGTCTCGTGCTCGAGGCGTCGCTGGTCGATGGCGACGACCAGGCGCTGGCGCGCAAGGTGCTGGCCCGCATCGACAGCGACAGGACACGGTCATCCGTCGTGCCGCGTTTCTTCCTGGCGCCGGCGGGGCTGGCAGCCTGCGCGGCGGCCGCGCTCCTGGCGGTGACCGTGGTGGGCTACCAGGTGGCGCGCCAGCAGGACGACCTGCAGGATTCGGAGCTCCTGGCGCTGGCCTCTGGCGCGCGTCTGACCGATGAGGGCGGGCCTGGCATCGTGGACGAGCCAGGCATCGGAGCCGATCCGATAGAGGAGGATTCGCTTTGACGAAACGTTCCTGGATCTGGACGGCAACGCTGGTGCTGCTCGGCCTGTCGCTCGCCGTCAACTTCTTCCTGATCGGTTATGCGGCGCATGGGCTGCGGCAAGGAGCGGCGGGGCGCTTGCTGATGACCGAGATCGCCGGCACCTATCCGCCTGAGGTGAGGAAGGAGTTTCGCAGCATCATGCGCGAGAACCGACCGCGCACATTCTCGGCACTGCGCGAGCTGCGCGCGGCGCGGGCCAATCTTGCGGCGGCGCAGCAGGCTTCGCCCTTCGACGAAGCGGCGGTGAGGGACGCGATGGCGGCAGTACGCACCGCCACGACAAACCTTCAGGCGACCGTGCAGGACTATCTGTTGACCGCGCTGAAGACCGTCAGGGCAAAGAGTGGCGAGGGGAACTGATGCCTTGCTGGCGGGACAATCGTCGTCGACGTGTTGCGATGTCCAACTTGCGGGTTGAACCAATCGTGAAGATGGAACCATGCGGCACGACAGGCTTCCTGGAGCGGCGGATTTTCAAGTCGAACCGTGCCGCCGCTCAATCTTTTGTTTGATCATCGCCTTGGTGGCGAACGGCCGTCATCGTCTCCACGCATGTGGTTGATGCCGTGCCCTCTCTCTGCAACCGCGCCGTGTCGAGTCGGCCGGCTGAGACCGCCGCAAGGCGACCTACACGCTCATGTTCCTGTCGGCTCAGCGATTGGGAACCGGCAAGGAGGGGCGCAAATGATTGCGGCGCGCATGCGTGAATGCCTGCGCCTGCTGAGGTGGTCGGAATCAGATTTTGCCGAAGAGGTTGGCTATCCGGTTGCAACGGCAAGAAGCTGGCTCTGGGGTCGCGAGCGTCCACCTCTCGGCGTGGTGGCCTGGCTGGAGGCGCTGGTCAAGGCACATCGATCGCTGCCGCGGCCGAGCATGCCGGCAACTCCGGCGAACCGGCGTCCCGATGCCACGTCGGCCACCGGGACGTCGGCAGCGCCCGAAATTCGTACGGCCCCTGTAATTGATACCGGCTCGATACTGGGAACCGGTCCCACTTTTGACCTTGGCCCGACTTTTGACCTTGGAATGGAGACAGTTGAACACCGAAAGGAGAGTGTCATGGATCGTTCTTCTTTTGAAAAGCCGGTGACGATCCTCAGCGGCCTCGGCATGCCGACGAAAATAGAAAGCGCGGCACAAGCCCATGCGGTGCTGGCCGACTGGCCGACGGCGAGCCGGACGGCCGCTCACGACATCGCCGCCAGGGCCTGCCAGTCTGCGATGGACGGAGAGATCGATGCCGAGAC
Source organism: Mesorhizobium sanjuanii (assembly GCF_002529485.1). Lineage (NCBI taxonomy): Bacteria > Pseudomonadati > Pseudomonadota > Alphaproteobacteria > Hyphomicrobiales > Phyllobacteriaceae > Mesorhizobium > Mesorhizobium sanjuanii. The sequence continues at coordinate 5,680 of NZ_NWQG01000248.1, read as the reverse complement.
GGCGCGGGCGACCTTCCTGGCGTTTGCCCGCCGCAACGATCTTCTTGTGCCGCAGACGAATGGGGCCATTGCAAGCGGGACGATCGCGGGCCGGACGATACCTTCTCAACGTGGCAACGCATCGGTCTGAGCGGGCGGCTTTGCAAAGCCGAAGCCGGACGAGGAACGGTGTCCCGCCCGTGTCACGCTCTTGGCAGCAGCCTGCGCATGATCAGCGAGGCATGGCCGCCCACGCCATGCGCGGCCGACCTGCGTTCGACGACCTCGAACCCGTGCTTGCCATAGAAGGCGATTGCCCGGTCGTTGCCCTCGATCACTTCCAGCGCGATGCTCGGAATGCCCGCATGCGCGGCAAGGACGGCGTGCAGCAGGTCGGCGGCGAGGCCGGTGCCGAATTCGCTTCTGTCGATATGGAGCCGGTCGAGCATGACGTCGCCGGTTGCATCCATTTTGGCCATCGCGTAGCCGGCAATCGAGCCGTCCGGCCGCTCCGCCACGAACGACATCTTGTTGTCATCCGCCAGTTCCGCCGCCAGCCGCTCCGGCGCGTGCTTGTCATCCGACAGCCGTGTCGTGGTCTCGGCGCCCAGGATCGGCGAATAGGTCCGACGCCAGGACTCGTCCAGCAGCCGCGACACCGCCGGTACGTCCTGTTTGGTCATGGCTCTGATGTGGATCATCGCCAACTCACCGCCGCACGCGCGACTTCAGCCAGCGATCGAAGGCGACCGCGAGGATCAGGATCAGGCCGATGACGATGCTTTGCGTGTAGGACGAGACATTGTTGAACTGCAGGCCGTTCTGCAACACGCCGATCAATGCCGCGCCCACCACCGTGCCGCCGACGCTGCCGATGCCGCCGAACAGCGAGGTGCCGCCGATGACCACCGCCGAGATCACCGTCAGCTCGTAGCCGATGCCGGCGACGGCTTCGGACGAATTCAGCCTCGCCGACAGCACAAAAGCCGCAAGGCCGGCGAAGAAGCCGACGATGACATAGACCGAGATCAGGATGCGGTCGACGCGCAGGCCGGACAGGCGCGCTGCCTCGGCATTGCCGCCGACGGCGTAGACCGCGCGGCCGTAGCGCGTGTAGCGCAGCACGATGTGGCACAGGATCGCGGCAATGGCGAAGATGATCGCCGGCACCGGCACCGGGCCGATCAGGCCGGTGCCGAACCAGCGCATCGAGGCATCGAAGCCGGAGATGGGACCACCGTTGGAGATGGTCAGAGTCAGGCCGCGAAACACGGTGAGGCCGCCGAGCGTGACGACGAAGGGCGGGACTTTGAGCCTGGTGATGGCAAAGCCCTGGACGCCGCCGGCCATCGCGCCGACGACGACGGCGGCGAGCAACGCCGCGAACCAGCCATAGCCTTGCGTTCCGGAAGTCGACAGCGACAGCGTGTTGGCGGTGCCGCCCTTGGCCACGACGGCCGCCACCATGCCGCAGAAAGCCAAGAGCGAGCCGACCGACAGGTCGATGCCGGCGGTGAGGATGACGAAAGTCATACCCAGCGCGATCAGCCCGGTGATCGATATCTGCCGCATGATGTTGAAGATGTTGATGGGGTCGATGAAGCTCGGCTTCAGGACGGTGAAGACGACGATCAGCACGGCCAGGAACATCAGCGGGCCAAAGCTCATCAACAGCCGCGCCACATTGATGCCGCCGCGCTGGGCTTGTTCAGTCGTGCTGCTCATGGGGTCGCTTCCTGCTTTCGGTCGAGCGCCATCAGTTCCATCAGTTTTTCCTCTGTCGCTTCGATGCCGGGCATCTCGCCGGTGATGCGACCGCGCCGCATGGTGACGATCCTGTCCGACACGGCCAGCACCTCGGGCAGTTCCGACGAGATCATCATGATGGCGATGCCGCGCGCGGCGAGCTGCACCAGGATCTGGTGCACCTCGGCCTTGGCGCCGACATCGACGCCGCGCGTCGGTTCATCCACGATCAGCACCTTGGGGTCGCGCGCCAGCCAGCGGGCAAGGATGACCTTCTGCTGGTTGCCGCCGGACAGGCCCTCGATCGCCTGCTCGGGCGAGGCCATGCGGATCGACAGCGTCTTCCTGTAGCTCGCCAGCGCCTCGCGCTCGCGCCGCTCGGCCATGAAGCCGGCGGCGTTGGAGTAGCGGCCAAGCGCGGCGATGGAGAAATTGTTGAGGATGCCGAGTGCTGCAAAGATCGCCTGGTGCTTGCGGTCTTCCGGCACCAGGCCGATACCGAGCGCAATCGCATCGGCTGGCGAGGTGGGCGCGATCGGCTTGCCGTCGAGGGTGATGGTGCCGGCGGCGATGCGGTCGGCGCCGAAGATGGCGCGGGCCAGTTCGGTTCGGCCCGAACCGACGAGACCGGCGACGCCAAGGATCTCGCCCGCCTTGAGGTCGAGGTCGACGCCTTCGAGCACGATGGCATGCGGCGCCTGCGGATCGCGCACGGTGCGCAGGCCGCGCACGGAGAGCCTGACATCGCCTGCGACATCGCGCTGCGTCGGTCTGGCATAGAGTTCGGAGGCGGCGCGGCCGACCATCTTCTCGATGATTTTCGGCAGCTTGATCGGCCCGCCCTCGCGGTCGAGATGGCCGGCCAGCCTGCCGTCGCGCAGAACCGTCATGCGGTCGCAGATGGCGGAGGCCTCTTCCAGCCGGTGGGTGACGAACATGATGGCAACGCCGTCCCTGCGCAGCCGGTCCATGATCGACATCAGCTTTTGCACCTCGGTTTCGGTCAGCGCCGAGGTCGGCTCGTCCATGATGATGAGACGGCTTTGCAGCGACAGCGCGCGCGCGATCTCGACCAGCTGCTGCTCGGCGACCGAGAGCGCCGACACCGGCGTCGCCGGATCGAGGTCGAGGCCGACGCGGGCGATGATCGCGCGCGAGTCTTGCTCCATCTTGCGCCAACTGACCAGGCCGAGCGGTCCGAGCGGGGCGCGGCCGATGAAGATGTTCTCCGCCACGGTCAGCGTCGGGATCAGGCTCAGTTCCTGGTAGATGGTGACGATGCCGTGGCGCTTGGCATCCTGCGGATTGTGCGGGTTGAATTCGGCGCCGTCGAAGACGATGCGGCCGCTGGTGGGCGGCATAACGCCGGACAGTATCTTGAGCAGCGTCGACTTGCCGGCGCCGTTCTCTCCGAGCAGGCCGAGGATTTCGCCCGGACGCACCTCAAGCGAGACGTCGCTGAGAGCCATGACGCCGGCGAAGTGCTTGGTGACGCCCTCGACGAGGAGGAGGGCGCTATCTGGCGCCGGTGCTGTGGCTTCGGTCGCGGGCAAAGGCTGCTCCCAGTTCTGCGATTGATGGCGGGACAGCGCCCCCTCTGTCCTGCCGGACATCTCCCCACGAGGGGGAGATTGGCAGTTTTGCCGACAGCGCCCTTCTGCAAGGTTGGCGATTGGCGAAGGCCGAAGTGACGTCCGATCTGCCCCCGTGTGGGGGGAGATGTCCGGCAGGACAGAGGGGGGCGCTGTCCCGCCGGCGTTGCCAATTGGCGGCCTGCCGTCGGCCGGCTACTTCGTCTCGCCGAGCCTTTCAGCCTTGTCGAGATTGTCCTTGCCGATGACGATCGGCGTCAACAGCACCAGCTTTTCCTTCGGCTCGGTCTTGTCCCTGGCATAGGCGACCGCGATCTGCACGGCGGTGCGCGACTGCTCGCCGGGGAACTGTTCGACCGTGCCGGCGAGCTTGCCGTCGCGCACGGCGACCAGCGCCTCGGGCAACGCGTCGAAGCCGTAGATCTTGACGTCGGTGAAGTTGCGCGCGGCGCAGGCTTCGAGCGCGCCGAGCGCCATGTCGTCATTGGCGCAGATGATGGCGTCGGGCTTGCCGTTGGCGGCAAGGCCGGCCTCGGTGACCGAGAGCGCCTCGGCGCGGGCGAAGTTGGCGGTCTGCTCGAAAATGATCTGGTACTTGTCCTTCAGCGGATCAAGCACATTGTGCACGCCCTTGTTGCGGTCGATCGCGGGGCCGGCACCGGGCTGGCCCTGCAGATGGAACAGCTTGGCGCCGTTCGGGAACGCCGCCACCATGGCCTGTGCTTCGGCTTCACCGCCCTTGGTGTTGTCGGCGCCGACATGGGCGAGGATACCCTCGACGCCGTCGACGCGGCGGTCGATGGTGACGACGGGCACGCCGGCCTTGACCGCTTCCTCGATGGCCGGCGCCAGCGCGTTGACATCAAGCGGCGAAATGACGATGGCGTTGACCTTCTGCACGAGCGCGGCCTCGATATCGGCGGTCTGCTTCGGCGCCGAGTTCTGGCCGTCGCTCTCGATCAGGTTGACGCCTTGCGCCGCGGCCTCGGCCTTGATCTCGTTCAGCATATGCACGAAGAACGGGAAGCCGAGATTGGGTATCGAGCCCAGAATGGTCAGCTTGTCCTGGGCGAAGGCCGAAGGTGCGGCCAGCGCCAATGTGCCGACAGCTACGGAAGACAGCAGGAATTCGCGTCTGTTGATCAATGTCGTTTCCTCCACATGAGCGCATGACCCCGAAAACCGGTTCCGGTTTGGGAAGATCATTGCGTCGATTCAAAAATGGAGTGTCCTGTGAGCGCCCAAGGGGACGCAGCGGCGCTCCAGCCGGTCCACCGCGACGTTCTCCTCCGCTCGGCGCCGGCCGGCGGATGCTAGCCAAGGCCGGAGGTTTGCGCAAGAACGGGTGCGCGACCTTGCCGATCGAGGCCGGGTTGAGCAGGTCCATCGGCAGGATTCGATGCCGGCGAAGCCGCTGGGCGCGGCTGCCACCCTGGCCCTGTCCCGCGCCAGCATGATGACCGAGGCGCAGGATCACCCTCAGCCGTTCCTGGCGACCAGCAGGGAAACTTCGCGCTCCGGTGTCGTCACCGAAAAGCCCGCCGGGCCGACCGCGGTGAAAAAGCGGTGGAATATCTCGATGAAGACACGCACGAAGAGCGGCTTTGCCGAGCCATACATGTCGGCGACGATCAGCGTCGGCGGTGGCAACTCGTCGAAGATCGGCTTGCGGACGATCTCGTCGCCATCGGCGGTGGCGCGGCCGATCGGGCGCATGTTGAGGATGGCCATGCCGAAGCCCGAGGCGACGGCCGAGCGGACGGTTTCGTAGGAGCGCGTGCGAAAGCGCACCTCCGGCCGTTTCGCCAGCACGTCGAACAGGGTCAGGAGATAGGTCGCGGTGTGCGGCAGGTCGAGCAGCACCAGCGGCCGTGCCGCCAGTTCCGCCAGCCAGATGCCGTCGCGCGCGGCGAGCGGGTCGTCCGCATTGAGCATGGCGTGCGCCGGCACCTTGCAGATGCGGGTGACGCTGTCGATGCCGATCGGGCCGATGTCGTAGAGAATGGCCAGGTCGATCTGGCCGGCGACGAGCCGTTCCTGCAACTGGACCTGATCGGCCTCTACCAGGTCGATCTCGACATCGCCGACGCTGTCGAGATAGCTGCGCAGCATCTCCGGCATGAACAGCGCGCCGAACGGCTCGAAGCAGCCGATGCGCAGGACTTTCGGCACGCGGCCACTAAGATCGCCGATGGAACGGTTGAACTCTGTTTCCGCCGCCAGCATGACGCGGGCAGCGGCGACGAAGCGTTGGCCGGCCGGCGTGATGGAGACGCCGCGCGCCGGCCGCCTGTCGAAAATGCGTGCCGCCATCTCGGCCTCGGCCAGCGTGATCGCCGCCAGGATGGAGGATTGCGAGATGT
>NZ_NWQG01000247.1:0-16145 GCF_002529485.1 Mesorhizobium sanjuanii | reverse complement strand
CTTGTCATTCCAGGGCATAAATGTCCTTTCGCTTGGAATTCCCTCAAGCGCCTGTTCTACGGCGCAAAATCCAATGTCGTTCTTCTATAGGGATGCGACGGCACGCTTTCAACGCGATCGGTTGCCGGCATCGTCCGATTTTGCAGCGGTCGCGGCCCTTTATCGCCTCTCAATGCACGTCATGGCGTCGTTCGTAAACCGAATAGCGCGTCGCATGGCTATCCTTTTCACCGGCCGGAACGTCCTCGGAGCGGACAATGTGCCACAAATCCGGATCGATCGGCGGGAAATGCGCGTCGCCGTCGACCGCGGCCAGGACATGCGTGACATGCAAGCGGTCGGCCAACGGCAGCGCCTGGGCATAGATCTCGCCGCCGCCGATAACACAGATTTCTTCGACGCCGGCCATGCAGCGCCCGCGAACATTCGCCAACCTGATCGCGTCGTCGAGCGAATGCGCGATTTCGACGCCTTCGGCGCGCCAAGCCTTGTCGCGGGTGACGACGATGTTGAGCCTGCCCGGCAGCGGCCGGCCGATGCCTTCAAAGGTCTTGCGGCCCATGATGATGGGTTTGCCCATCGTGTCTGCCTTGAATCGCCTGAGATCGCTGGAAAGCCGCCACGGCAAGCCGCCATCGCGTCCGATCACTCCGTTCTCGGCGATAGCGACATAGATCGCAACGTCCATCAGCCGCCATTCCCATTGTTCGACGGCTCGAGCAGCAATATGTCGATATCGCGCTCGGGATAGAAGTCATCGGCCGTCATCTCGAAGGTGGTCGGCCCGACCTTCCTGACCCCGACCTCGCTGGCATTGTCGCCGCAGAACGAGATCAGGTTCTTCGGATCGCCCTTGTCGACTGTCAGCTTGAACTTGCCGATGCTGCCCGATGCCCAGTTGCCGCCAGTGGTCAGGATATAGGCGATGCGGTTTTCGAAATATTTCGGGTTGCCGTCGGGATCGGCCTTTGCCGCCTTGCGGACCGCATTCTCGAACGTATCGTCCATGCAGTAGCGGGTCTTGTAGGCGCCATACTGGCCCTGGAACTGGCCGTCATGGAAAAAGCTGAGCGAGGACGTGCCGCCGACGCTCGGCTTGTAGTGGTGGGCGACGTGGACGGCCTTGTTGGCGGGAAAGGTCGAGCGCCACCAATAGGTCGAGCGCAGCTGCCAGAACGGCACATGGACGGTCTTCATGCCTGAACCGTCGTCGGAAGTATCCTCGACGATGATGCCGCGGTTGACCCAGTCGTCGGCAACCGCTTGCGGCAGCTTTGCCAGCGCCGCCTTGGCGGCATCGCCGAACGGGTAGAACGGCACGTTTTGCGCCTTCAAATCGGCACTGATGTCGATGCCAAGCGCGAACACCTTCTGCTCGAGTTGCGGCTTTACCGCGACGCCGTCGATCGCCACCCCGAAGCCAAGGAAATTATCGCTCTGGTCGTCGGGGATCGCCGGCATCTCGTAGGGACCACCTTCGATGTCGGGCATCGGAAAGGCGACGACAGCATCGACATCCTTGTCGGTATTGTTGCGGAAGACATAGTCGACCGTCACCTTGTCCGCCGAGATGAAGAGATCCTCGCTCTCCATCGCCACCGCGTCGCTGCGCGACAGGATCAGGCCGCCGGTGCCGAGTTCAGCGATCGAATCATTGGCGAGCGCCGGCGCGGCGCAAATCGCCAGTGCTGTGGTCACAACATATCGAAACATCGACGCTTCCTCGGCGAAACCATGCATGTCGCCCAAAAGCATGCCCGCCCCGAGGGTGCGCAGCGGATTTGGAACAACGACATGCATAACCAATAATGCCGGCACGACCCTAGCCGTTCGGTCTGGCGTTTCAAAGCCCTTCCGCTCGTCATGGACGCCTGCGCTCATGCCAAGGTTGTCTGGACACAAACGCGCCGATCGGGCAGGAGTTCGCCCATGCGCAAGCTTCTCGTCATCGGCATCGGCGCCGGCAATCCCGACCATATGACCGTGCAGGCCATAAACGGCCTGAACCGGGCCGACGTGCTGTTCATTCCCGACAAGGGCGCGACGAAGAACGATCTCGCCGAATTGCGTCGCCAGATCTGCGACCGCTTCGTCACCAATCCGAAGTCACGCCGCGTCGAATTCGACGTGCCGGTGCGCGCCGAGCCGACGTCCTCCTACCGCTCGACCGTCGATGACTGGCATGAGGCGATCGCCGCTATCTATGAAGGCTTGATCCGCGACGAGCTTGCGCAAGACGGCTGCGGCGCCTTCCTGATCTGGGGCGATCCCTCGCTCTATGACAGCGCGCTGCGCATTCTGGAGCGCGTGCGTCTCAGGGGCAATGTCGAATTCGCATTGGAAGTCATTCCCGGCATCACCGCCGTCCAGGCGCTCGCCGCCAGCCACAAAATGGCGCTGAACCGTATCGGCGATGCCATCCTGATCACCACCGGCCGCCGGCTCACCGAGGAGGGTCTGCCGGAAAACGCCGGCAGCACCGTCGTCATGCTGGACGGCAAATGCGCCTTCAACACGCTGAAGGACAAGAACGCCGTCATCCATTGGGGCGCTTATCTCGGCACGCCGGATGAGATCATTATTTCCGGTCGCCTCGGCAATGTCGGCGACGAGATCGAGCGCGTCCGCGAGGAAGCCCGCCGGAAAAAAGGTTGGATCATGGACACGTATCTGCTGCGCAAACCTGATGTAGGGCAGTAGGGCAGTATATCCCTATTGCCCTATTGCCTATTCCCCTACTCCCTACCTCTCACCCCGCATTTATCTCCGCCTGCAGTGCTTCCATATGCGCCGCCGCCGCCGAACTGGCCGCCCGCTCGATGGCGCGAAAACGGCCGACCACTGCCAGCCCCACCGCCGTCAGTTGCGCGCCGCCGCCCTTCCTGCCGCCTGTCTGCGCCGCGACCAGCGGCTTGCCGAACACCCGGTTCATGTCCTCGACCAGGTCCCAGGCATGCTTGTAGGACATTTCCATGCCGCGCGCCGCGGCCGAGATCGATCCGAAGGCGGCGATCTGCTCCAGAAGCTCGATCTTGCCCGGCCCGATGCGCCCATCGGGATCGAGATTTATCCGCAAGCTCAGCGACGGCATTTTTCCTCCTCCCCAGTCACGCCCGCACCGGACTCACGCCCGCACGAGACTCACGCCCGCACCCAGACTAATGTCTCTTCGGCGACATCGCTATTCCAAAGCAATATAGCGAAAATCATCAACCGGTCACCCATCCGCCTCCGACGGCAGGCCGGCGCCGGTATTCGCCCGGTCGAAACTCACCGTCTTGACCACCGCGAACACCTTTCGGCCGAGCCGCAGCTTCAGCGCCTGCCTCGACTGTTCGGTGATCCGGGCAAGTATGGTTGCGCCATTGCAGTCGATGCCGACCTCGACCGCAGGCCCCTCGCCCGGCGCAATCGCGACGATCGTGCCCGGCAGGATATTGAGCGCGCTGAGGCCTGTCGGCTGTTCGGTCGCGATCATGACGTCACGGGCGCGGATGCGGATGCGAACCGGCGCCCCGACCGTCATCGCCAGAAGCGGCACACGGATCTCGCCCGCCGCCGAGGCGAGCACGCTCATGCCGAAAGCTTCGTCATGGCGCAGCACCGCCGTATCCAGAACGGCGCCGCCCTCGCCGCGCTCTTCCGCCGGCAACAGATCGAGCCGCTGCATGATCGCTCCGGTCGGTCCGGCGGCCGCGACCTTGCCTTGCGCCAGCACCACCACGTCGCTCGCCAGCCGCGCCACTTCGGCGATGGAATGGCTGACATAGACGATCGGGAGTTTCGTCTCGTCGCGCAGCCGCTCGATATAGGGCAGGATCTCGGCCTTGCGCGCATCGTCGAGCGAGGCCAGCGGTTCGTCCATCAGCAGCAGTTTCGGGCTGGCAAGCAGCGCCCGGCCGATCGCCACGCGCTGCTTCTCGCCGCCGGAAAGCTTTGCCGGCCGCCGCTCGAGCAACGGACCGATGCCGAGCAGGTCGACCACGGCATTGAAGTCCGCATAGCGTTCCGCCGTGGGCGTGAACCAGCGGCCATAGCGCAGATTGCTCGCCACGCTCATATGCGGGAACAGCCGCGCATCCTGGAACACGATGCCGATGCGGCGCTTGTGCTTCGGCACGAAGATGCCCGACGCCGTATCGACCAGCACGCGGCCGTCGACCGCGATCCGCCCCCTGTCGGGGCGGATCAGTCCGGCAATCATGTTGATCAATGTCGTCTTGCCGGAGCCCGAGGGACCGAACAGCGCGGTCAATCGCCCGGCGCTCTCGAAACGGGCCTCGATGCCGAAATCGCCAAGCCGATGGCTGATGTCGACAACAACGCTCATTCGATGTCCATCCGTCGGCCGACGCGCCGCGCCAGCACTTCCGAGGCGACAAGGGCCGCCATCGAAATGACGATCGAGATCAGCGTCAGCCGGAGCGCGCCCTCGTCGCCGCCGGGCACCTGGGTAAAGGTGTAGATCGCCGAGGGCAGCGTCTGCGTTTCGTTCGGGATGTTGGAGACGAAGGTGATCGTCGCGCCGAACTCGCCCATCGCCTTGGCGAAGGACAGGATCGCGCCGGCAATCAGGCCGGGCAGGATCAGCGGCAGCGTGATGGTGGCGAACACGAGCAGCGGATTGGCGCCAAGCGTGCCTGCCGCCGCTTCGATTCTGCGGTCGACCGCCTCGATCGACAGCCGGATCGCCCGCACCATCAGGGGAAAGCCCATGATACCGCAAGCCAGAGCCGCGCCCGTCCAGCGAAACGAAAAGACGATGCCGAAATGCTCGGCGAGGAACGCGCCGGCCGGCCCGCGCCTGCCGAACGTCAGAAGCAGCAAATAACCGGTCACCACCGGCGGCAGGATCAGCGGCAGATGCACCAGCCCGTTGAGCAGCGTCTTGCCCCAGAATTTTCCGCGGGCAAGAACGAGCGCGATCAATATGCCCGGTGGCAGGCTGAAAAGCATCGCCACGGTTGCCACCTTGATCGACAGCCGGACCGCATTCCATTCGTCGGCAGTGAGGTCCAGCAGCCAGGTCATGCCTTGGTTTCGTACCTCAGTTGCTCGGCGTCAGGACGGTGAAACCCTGCTGCTTGAAGAGCGCGCCGGCCTTGGCGGATTGCAGGCATTTCAGGAAGGCAGGCATATCCGTGTCCTTCGAGTCGGCGATCTGGGCAACCGGGTAGATGATCGGCGGGTGCGAATCCTCCGGAAAGGTGCCGATCACTTTCACGCCGGGCTCGGCATGCGCGTCGGTGGCATAGACGATGCCAAGGGCCGCTTCGCCGGTCGAGACCAGCTTTAGCGCCGCGCGCACATTCTCGGCCTGCGCCACCTTGCCTTCGACCGAGGACCAGACGCCAAGCGATTCAAGGGCAGCCTTGCCGTATTTGCCGGCCGGAACCGCCTTGAAATCACCCATGGCGAGCTTGCCGTCGCCGATGAGCGTGGCAAGATCAAAGCCCTTTTCGATCTTGGTTTCGACAGTGGAATCCTTCGGCGCCACCAGCACGATCTCATTGCCGAGCAGCTTCACCTCGGTGTCCGGCTTGGTCAGATTCTGGTCGGAGAGATATTTCATCCAGTCGAGATCGGCCGAGATGAAGATATCGGCCGGCGCGCCGCCCTCGATCTGCTTAGCCAGCGCCGAACTCGCCGCGTAGGAAATGATCGCGGTCTCGCCGACATCGGCCGCGCAGGCTTTGTTGACGGCATCGAGCCCGTCCTTGAGGCTGGCCGCGGCAAACACCACCACCTTGTCCTCCGCATGCGCCGCCGGCATTACAGCCGTCAGCGCCGCTGCAAAACCAGCGATCGCAATCGCCCTCAATCCAAGACCTTTGCGCGCTACCATGAAAAACTCTCCCAGGTTTTGAAATCCGCTCGACTCGAAGCCTGCCACCGATATATCTGGATGAACATAACAAGGGAAGGCTTTTGGCTCAGCGCAGCCATTGTATCTTGGTGCCGTCGCGGCCTGCGATGAATTGGATTGGATACAGCGGTATGAGGTCCGTTCAGCGGCAAATCGCAACCTTCGAGATTGGCCGAAACATCCCCTCCCTTCGTCATCAACTCTGAGGAATGGTGGCCATCGCCGCCGTCGTGCGGAAGATCGTCGTCACCCTAAACGCTAGGCTCAGAGACGCCACCATTCCTCAGAGTTGATGACGAAAGCGTGGTGGCCTGCGGCCAATCGCGAATGGCAACGCCTATACAGCGATCGGCGCCTTGATCGTCGCGTCGGCGAAATAATTCTCGAGCCGAAAATCCTCGAAACGGAAGGCAAAGAGATCCTTCACGTCCGGGTTGACCCACATGGTGGGCAGCACCTTGGGCGTGCGCTGCAACTGCTCGCGCGCCTGCTCGAAATGGTTCGAGTAGAGATGCGCGTCGCCTAGTGTGTGGACAAAATCGCCGGGTTTCAGCCCGGTCACCTGCGCCACCATCAGCGTCAGCAACGCATAGGAGGCGATATTGAAGGGAACACCGAGAAAAATGTCGCCCGAACGCTGGTAGAGCTGGCAGGAGAGCCTGCCTTCCGAGACATAGAACTGGAACAGGCAGTGGCAGGGCGGCAGCGCCATGGCCTCAACCTCGGCCGGGTTCCACGCCGAAACGATCAGACGGCGGGAATTAGGGTTCTTGCGTATCTCCTTGAGAAGGCCCGCAATCTGGTCGATAGCGCCGCCATGACCGTCCGGCCAGGAGCGCCATTGCTTGCCATAGACCGGGCCGAGATTGCCATTCTCGTCGGCCCATTCGTCCCAGATGGAGACGCCATTATCGTTGAGGTACTTGATGTTGGTGTCGCCGGCCAGGAACCACAAAAGCTCGTATATGATCGACTTCAAGTGCAGCTTCTTGGTGGTGGTGACCGGAAAACCACGCGCCAGGTCGAAGCGCATCTGGTAGCCGAACACCGAGCGTGTTCCGGTGCCTGTGCGGTCGCCGCGGTCGGCGCCGTTATCCAGCACGTGCTTCAAGAGGTCGAGATATTGGCGCATTGGCTTCGGCTCGATTCGGGTTGTCAGCCATCATAGCCGACTGGCGGTCGGCCGAACATATCAAAGCGCGGGATGTTTCGACAGGATTCGCTGGCAGCGCTACAAGCTGGCGCGGCGATCGCGCCAGCTTCCGCTTCGATGCAGAGGTCAGAGGGAGTCGAGCTTGCCCAGATCCTTGGCTACCAGATAATAAAAGGTCACGCGGCTCTTGGTGTTGTCGGCCGCCATCGCCTTGCAGGTCTTTTCGATCGCCGCATCCGCCTTGCTGGCGTCGGTGACGCCGAGCTTCTTGGCAGCCCAATTGTCCCTGACGCGCTCGAGTTCCTTGGGGTCCGTGCAGGACACCAGCGAGGAATCGCGGTTCCTGAGCGCGATGCCCAGATGCTTCACGATCTTTTCGACCGCGTCGGCATTCGCCGCGGCGTCGTATTTCTTCACGTCTGCAAGATAGTCGGACATCAAATTTCCCCTCGTCGGCGCCACGGGATCCGGTCGATGAGGGTTGTGGCGCGCTGCCGCAAGTGTGCGCTGGATCGATAACTCCTCACCGTCGCAAACCTTCGGTTGAGACCGTCTTCAAGTCAACCCTTCGTCCAGCAGTTTGACACAGACAAGAACCTGCCGTTCCGGCCTTTCATTTCTTGCGATGGCCCCCTATATTCGTTTTGTCGGCTTGACCGACTATGGCGATAAACAGGCGATGAAATAAGCCGTTCGGACCCGGGGGCGGTACCCGGCGCCTCCACCAAAAACCGCTCTTCATGAGGAGCGGCTTTTGCTGGGGGCGAAATAGGATCGACGAAGGTGTAAAGATCGTACTTTTGCCCGGCATTGTACCACCGTCATCGGGCTAAACTTATAGTTGCCAACGACAACTATGCGGAAGCTCGTCTCGCTGCTTAATGCAGTGCGAACGCTTCAAATCAAGCCCTAGGGGTTCGCACTTCTAGGCGGGGTTCGGAGGTACCTGGCAACAGAAACCTCCACTTCCCCCCTTTTCAATGACAAGCCTCAAGCTGCCGCTGGCACGCTAACGCCGGCGCGCGCCAGGCCGTGCGCCACGAGCCGGTCGATGACCTCCCCGTAGCTCACGCCGCTCGCCGCCATGGCCTTGGTGTACATGCTGATGTCGGTGAAGCCGGGAATGGTGTTGAGCTCGTTCACGAGGTAATGCATGTCGGCCGTCAGGAAGAAATCGACTCGGGCCATGCCATCGCAGCCGACGGCGCGAAAGGCCTTGGCGGCGATCTCGCGGATACCGGCTTCGATCCCAGGCGGCAGTTCAGCCGGGACCTTCAGTGCGGCGCCATTCTCGTCGATGTACTTGGCGTCGTAGGTGTAGAAGCCGTGGCTTTCAGCCGGTACGATCTCGCCGGGACGGGACACGAACAACCCGCCATTGGCGTCCTCCAGCACGCTGCATTCAATCTCGCGGCCGCTGATGCATTCCTCGGCCAACAGCTTGCTGTCATGTTTGAGGCCCTCGGCGAGCGCTGCTTCATAGTCCCCCTCGGTCGCGACCTTGCTGACGCCAACGGACGAGCCCTGCCGGGCGGGCTTGATGAAGAGCGGAAGTCCCAGGTCGCGCTGCAGGTCGGCAAAGGCCGGTGCAGCGCCTTTCGAGACGGTGACGGACCGGGCCATCGGCAATCCCGCCTCGTTAAGAAGGCGCTTTGCCATCTCCTTGTCGAGGGCCGTGGCCGAACCGAGGATGCCGCAGCCCGCAAACGGCACCCGCGCCACTTCCGCCAGCCCCTGCACCGAGCCGTCCTCGCCGTGCAGGCCGTGCAGCACCGGAAAGACGATATCGATCTTCGCCAGTTCGTGCGGTCCGCCGCCTGCCGGGATCGCCAGGATGCGGCCGCGGCCGCCCGGCACGAGGCAGATCTCCGTTCCCGCCGCCGGCCTTGCCAGCGCCCCGTCCTCGAAGCTGCTCAGCAGCCACTGCCCCTCGCGGGTGACGAAGATCGGCACCGCCTCATATCTGGCGGGCTCCAGCGCGCGCATAACATTGGTTGCCGAAAGCACAGACACTTCATGCTCGGCGGAGCGCCCGCCAAAGAGCACGGCAATGCGCAGTCTGTTCGCGGCCATGGATGTCTCCCGAATGGGCTGGTGCTGAAAAATTGCAAGTCGACAGCAATACCCTGGTTATCCGTATACTCGTATACGAGATTCGCAGGTGCATTCAAGCCGGCCGGCAGAAGCGTAGTGCAAAACCTAGCCAGCCGCGCCGCAAACCTCCCGCACGCATTTGCGCAGCCAGCGATGCACCGGATCGGCGTCGAGCCGCGGGTGCCAGAGCAATGAAATCGTGACCTCCGGTATAGCGGCCGGAATGGCAAAACTATGCATTCCGGTACGCAGATTGCCGGTATACCGTTCGGGAACGGTGGCGATCAGATCCGACGACCGGGCCAAGGCCAGCGCGGTCGAGAAACCGCCGACGACCATGACGATGTCCCGCTTCAGTCCCAACGATTCCAGGGCTTCATCGGCCGGTCCCCTGTCGAGACCCCGTCGCGAAACGCCGATATGCTTGCTATCAGCATAACGAGTGGGTGTGATCTCGCCTTGGCTCAACGCGTGCCCCATGCGCACGACGCCGATGAAACGATCCCTGAACAATGCCTGTGTGCGCACCTCCGGGCCCGTGGCGCCTCCCACGACGCCCGTCTCCAGATCTATATTCCCCTCACGCAGCGACGTGCTGTCCTTGTCCGACTTCAGCACAAAGCGCAGCCGCACATTCGGAGCCTCCTCCCTGAGGCGAGCCATCAGATCCAGTCCGAAGTTTTCCGCAAAGCCTTCTCGGGTCCGCAGCGTGAACGTTCGGGTCAATTGCTTGAGATCGGGCTTCTCCGCCGGACGCAGAGCGATCTTGGCGTCCTCGACGAGCTGACTGACCCGTTCGCGAAGTTCGAGTGCCCGAGGTGTCGGAACGAGACCGCGTCCGGCCCGAACCAGCAGCGGATCGCCCGTCGTCTCGCGCAACCGCGCCAGCGCCCGGCTCATCGCCGATGGGCTGAGCCGCAACCGCCGGGCCGCGCGCGCGACGCTGCCCTCCACAAGCAGGACGTCAAGGGTGACCAGCAGGTTGAGATCGGGTGTCGACATGCACCTGACATAGCACGTCTTGATCATGATGTGGCGTCTAATGCACGAATGGAATGCAAATGATGCGTGTTCCGCCATATATGGCAAAGGACTACGTCTCTGACAGCTCCATTTCGGGAGCCGCCAGAAGACGGAGTTAATGTTGAAGCCAATCATCGCGGGACAGAATGCGGCGGCAGCTGCCAATGCGGTTCGAACACCCTCGATCCGATGGGTGCTCGCCGGTCTGTCGCTATCGATGCTGCTGTCCTCGCTCGGCACCAGCATCGCCAATGTCGGCTTGCCGAAATTGGCGCTGGTGTTCAACGCCTCCTTCCAGGACGTCCAGTGGGTCGTGCTGGCTTATCTTCTGGCCATCACCACGCTGATCGTCAGCGTCGGACGGCTCGGCGACATCGTGGGCCGCCGCCGGCTGTTGCTGGCCGGTATCTTCCTGTTCACCGCGGCCTCGGGCTTGAGCGGCGTGGCCCCCACGCTCTGGTGGCTGGTCGCGGCCCGGGCCGTACAGGGCCTGGGGGCGGCCATCATGATGGCCCTGACCATCGCCTTTGTCGGCGACACCGTACCGAAAGCAAGGACCGGCAGCGCCATGGGTCTGCTTGGAACGATGTCCGCGGTCGGCACCGCGCTCGGCCCATCTCTGGGCGGCGTGTTGATCGCCGGCTTCGGCTGGCGGGCAATCTTTCTCGGCGCGGTGCCGCTGGGCATGCTGACTTTCTACCTCGCGCATCGCCATTTGCCGGTCGATCGCGTCGAGCCGAAGGCCGATCGGGCCCGCTTCGACACGATCGGCACATTGCTGCTTGCCCTGACGCTCGCGGCCTATGCGCTCGCCATGACGATCGGGCGCGGCAGTTTCGGTCCGTTCAACCTGGCACTGTTGCTGGCAGCCCTCTTCGGGGTCGGCCTCTTCGTGTTCGCCGAGGCAAAGATGGCATCACCCCTCGTCCGACTGGCGATGTTTCGCGATCCGGCACTGAGTGCGAGCCTCGCCATGAACGCGCTGGTCTCGACGGTGATGATGGCAACGCTGGTGGTCGTGCCGTTCTACCTTTCCCGCGCGCTCGGGCTCAACGAGGCGCTTGTTGGGCTGACCATGTCGATTGGCCCGGTCGTCTCCGCGTTGAGCGGTGTCTTGGCCGGCCGTATCGTCGACCGTCTGGGGGCGCCAGCGATGGTCGGAGCCGGGCTTGTGCTGATGGCGGCCGGTTCGTTCGCCCTGTCCGTGATTCCAGCATCGTTCGGCATTGCAGGCTACATTGCCGCCATCATCGTCCTGACCCCCGGCTATCAGATGTTCCAGGCCGCCAACAACACTGCCGTCATGATGGATGTCGGGCCGGATCGGCGCGGCGTCGTTTCCGGCATGCTCAGCCTGTCGCGCAATCTCGGCCTCATCACCGGCGCGTCCGTCATGGGTGCCGTGTTCGCGCTCGCATCGGCGACGACCGACATCGCAACGGCACCTCCCGAAGCCGTTGCATCAGGCATGCGCATCACCTTCGCCGTGGCGGCAAGCCTGATCGTCGCAGCACTCGCCATCGCGGCTGGCAGCCATGTCCTCGCAACACGGCGAACCGGATCTCAGGCATGAAAAAGGCCGGGACCGAGCCCGGCTTTTCCCAAGGGTGTGGTGATCGTTACTCGGCTGGTGCCTCGACGGTTTCGCGTCCACGGCCGAGCGTCACCTTGGCCAGCGTGAACGAGATCACCGCGCAAAGCGTGATGCCGGCGACCATCGGCAGCGGCGTGCCGTCGAAGAAAACGCCGGCGACACCCATGGCGACCGCGCCGATGGCGAAGTGCAGCGTGCCCATCAATGCCGAGGCGGTGCCGGCGATTTGGCCATGCTCCTCCATGGCCAGCACCGACGTCGTCGGGATGATCAGGCCGAGAAAACCATAGCCGACGAACAGCAGCACCGCCATCACGTCGAGCCGGTCGACGCCGGAGGCCATGATCGCGAACAGCACCACCATCGTCGTCGCATAGCCGACCACCGCGACGCGCACCAGGCGCCTGAGGCCGAAGCGCTCCGACAGCAGGCCGGTCAGCTGCGACATGCCGATGAAGGCCACCGCATTGATCGAGAAGAACACGCTGTAGACCGAAGGCGACAGCCCGTAATGGTCGATCAGGATGAAGGACGAGCTCGACAGATAGACGAAGAAGCTCGCAATGCCGAAGCCGGCGATGGCCGTCAGGCCAAGGAAGTTGCGATCGCCCATCAGGAAGCGGTAGCCTGAAAGCGCCGTGCCGAAGGAGGAGCCGGCGCGCTCTTCGACCGGCCGCGTCTCCTTGAGCGAGGTGGCGAGCAGGATGGTGGCGAGCACCGCCGCGCCCGTCACCGTCCAGAACACGGCGCGCCAGCCGAAATTCTCGATGATGACGCTGCCGGTCAGCGGCGCCAGGATCGGCGACACGGAAAACACCAGCATCAGGAGCGACATCAGCTTGGCCGCCTCGGTACCCGTGTGCAGGTCACGCACGATGGCGCGCGGCACCGCCATGCCGGCGCTGGCGCCGAGCCCTTGCAGGAAACGGAAGGCGATCAGCCATTCGATGGTCGGCGCCATCGCCGAGCCGATGCCGCCCACCATGAACAGCGCCAGGCCGCCATAGAGCGGCAGCTTGCGGCCGACCATGTCGGAGATCGGCCCGACGAGGATCTGGCCGAAACCCATGGACAGGAAGAAGATCAGCAGGCTCATCTGCACAGCGGCGGTGCTGGCGTTGAGGTCCTCGCCGATCGACGGCAATGCCGGGAGGTACATGTCGATGGCGAAAGGGCCGATGGCGGACAACAAGCCGAGCACGACCGCGATGCGGAGGAATTTAGGACTCATAATATAGGCTTCTTTCGAATCTGGTTGCCGCCGCGGATCGGCGTCTAACCCCAGGACGTTCCATCCCGTGAAATTCCGACTCCGAGGACCGAGTTCTACGTCCCTTCCGAGTGAAATCCCTTTATCTTAGTCCACAAATTTAGACACTCTTGTCCAATTCGTCAATCGCCTCTATATAGATTTCCATGAAGCTCGGCGTTTCTCCTGACATTATCCCGCCACGTGGCCATGAGGCCAAGCGTGTCTCCATCATGGATGCCGCCAGCGAGGTGTTCTGCCGCGAGAGCTTCGCAGGCGCCAATATCGACATGATCGCCGCCGAAGCCGGCGTGTCCCGCCAGACGATCTACAACCACCATGGCGACAAGGAGAAACTCTTCGTCGCCATCGTGCGCGATCTCACCGAGCGCTGCAATGCCGGTATCTTCGCCACCATTTCCACCTTTCCCGACCAGCCGAACGATCTCGAGGCCGACCTGATCGCCTTCGCCGTGCGCATGAACCGCAACTGCATCTGCAACCGCGACGGAAAATTCCTGCGCAAGCTGATCCAGACCGAGGGCGAGCGCTATCCCGAACTCTTCGCCGAATGGCGCGAACAGGGACCGGGCAGGACATGGCCGGCGATCGCTGCCCGTTTTGCCCGCCTCGCCCATGCCGGTTTCCTCGACATCGACGATCCCGATGTCGCGGCGCGCCAGTTCCTGGCGCTTGCCAATGCCGAATTGCAGACCACTTTCATGCTCGGCGGCACGCCCGATGAGGACGAGGTGCTGCAGTCCGCGACGCATGGCGTGCGCACCTTCCTGCGCGCCTTCGGCAAGCGGCAGCCCGCAGCCAACGCGAGCAAACAGGGCGCGCTTGCCAACGCCTGATGCAGGTAGCCCAAAGCACGTAGCGGTTTTGAAACCACGACATGCATGAAATAAAGCGATCAAATCTCAGGCATCGTTGCCTCGCATCTGCACGCTCGGCCTCTATATCCGGTTTACGCCGCCCTCAAGCTTGATTACAGCTATGCGGACGATTCAACGGAACCTGACTGGCATATGGCCGACGACCACATCCGCTACGACATTCTGGCCCAGGAGGCGTTGCGCGGCGTCATGCGCAAAGTCCTGGCCGAGGTCGCGCGCACCGGCCTCCCCGGCAACCATCATTTCTTCATCACCTTCCTGACCGGCGCGCCGGGCGTGCGCGTGTCTTCGCGGCTGCGCGAGCGCTATCCCGAACAGATGACCATCGTCATCCAGTTCCAGTATTGGGACCTGAAGGTCACCGACACCGGCTTCGAGGTCGGGCTGTCTTTCTCCGACGTGCCGGAAAAGCTGGAAATCCCGTTCTCGGCTGTCCGCGGCTTCTATGACCCGTCCGTCAATTTCGAGCTTGAATTCGACGTGAAGACGGAAACTTCGGATGATGAAGCCACCCAGCCTGCCGAGCCGCTGGCCATCGTTGCCGAGAAGAAGCCGGAAACCAAGAAAAAGGCCGCCGAGGCCGAAAAGAAGCCTGCCGCGGCCGACGCCGCGGCCAAGGGCGCCGACGTGGTATCCCTCGACGCCTTCCGCAAGAAGTAGCCCGGCGGGCCGCGCGAGATGACCGACATCGTCAATCTCCGCCATGCCCGCAAGCAGAAGGCGCGCGCCGAAAAGGAACGCCTTGCCGAGCAGAACCGGGCGCTTCATGGCCGCTCCAGGGCTGAGCGGGAGCGTGACCGGTTGGCCGCCGATAGGAGCGAGACGTTCGTCGCCGGCCATCGCCGCGAAAAGTCGGGCGAACCGGATGAATCCGATGCCTGACGTGAAATGAGCCCGGTCGAAAAACGCTCTGTGACCATTCGCGGCCATCGCACCAGCTATTCCCTCGAAAAGCCCTTCTATGACGATCTCGTCGCCATTGCGGCTGAACGAAAACTGACGCTTGCCGCACTGGTCGCCGAAATCGACGAGAGCCGGCCGCGCGACGCCAACCTGTCGTCGGCGCTCAGGCTCTACGTCCTGGACTGGGCCAAGCGCGCCAACAATGCTTGACGGCTGGCTTGTCTAGGCAATGCCACCCTGTTTGCCGCGCCTGGCGCCAAAGCCCAGCAAGGCCGACCGATCGCGTTCTTCGGCTTGTTTCTTCGACCTGACCCGCATCAGGTCCTTCCAGCCGACATAGCCGACCAGCCGCGAATCCTCCCGCGCGACGACGGGCAGATGCGATACGTTGGCCGTCAGCAATTTGTCGGAGAGACCTTCGAGATATTCATCCGGATAGGCGAGCGTCACCTTGCTGCCGGCCAGCAACTCGCCAAGCATCGTGCTGCGGTGCTTGCCGGCGCGTCTCCAGCGCAGGATTGCCGGAGGGTCGATCAGGCCGAGTACATGGCCGTCTTCGTTGACCACCGGGAAACTTGGATGCCGCGTCTCCGGCGCGGTGAGGAACGCCGCCGCGCCATGCAGCGTCATCGTCGCCGGCACACTCTCGACTTCGGTGGTCATGACTTCGCGCACCCTGGTCAGCGCGAACGGATCGACGCGATATTCGCGAACCAGGTGATGCCCTCGCCTCGCCACCTTTTCGGTGAGGATCGAACGCTTCATCAACAACACGGTGACCGCATGCGCGGTGGCGCAGGCTGCAATCAGCGGCACCAGCACATGGGTATTGCCGGTCAACTCGACGGCGAAGAAGGTAGCAGTCAGCGGCGCCCGCATCGTGCCGCCCATGGTGGCGGCCATCGCCAGCAGCGCCCAGAACCCCGGATCCGCCGCCGGGAGGAAACCCGCCAGGACCGCACCCATGGCGCCGCCCATGATCAAAAGCGGCGCCAGCACGCCTCCCGATGTCCCCGAGCCGAGCGCCACGGACCAGATGATGGCCTTCACCACCAGCAGGACGAGTGCGGCCTTGGCGACCGTTCCTCCGTCCAGCATGCTGGCGATATTGTCATAGCCGACGCCGAGCGCCCGCGGTTCGATCAGCCCGCCTATGCCGACCACCAGGCCGCCCAGCATTGGCCACCACATCCAGTGAATGGGCAGTTTCTGGAAACCGTCCTCGCAGGCATAGACCATCTGCGTCAGCAATCCCGACAATAGCCCCGCCGCAATGCCGACCAGCACCCACCCGCCAAGGCCGACAAACGACACTTCCATGCCGCCCTGAAACGGAAAGATCGGCCCCGGCAGGTGCAGCAGCG
>NZ_NWQG01000246.1:0-17057 GCF_002529485.1 Mesorhizobium sanjuanii | reverse complement strand
TCGTAGACCAGAGCGCGCGTATCCTGGCGCGTCGCCGGCGAATCGCCACCATCCTGCCTCGCCGCCGATTGCAGCACCGCGATCAGGAACTTGCCGTCCGGCGTCAGCGCCATGCCTTCGAGGCCCTGGTTGTTCTGGCGGCCGGTCTCGGGATTCTTCGGATCGGGTTCGGCGGCTCCGGGGCCCGGATTGTCCGAGGCGAAGTTCGGCTTGCCATGGCGCATCGGCACCAGCGCCGCCGGCGGCTGCGTGGCCGACATCAGATGGCCGTCAGCCGAGAAGCGGTAGATGTTCGGGCCGTATTCGTCGGAGATGAACATGGTGCCGTCGGGCAGCCGCGCGATCGCTTCGTTGTCGAGCGCCAGCTTGCCATTCTCGGCCTGCGGCAGCATCGGCATGTCGCCGCTTGCTGTGCGCACACCCTTGAGCGGGTCAAGGCCGGTCGTGTCGGTGCCCTTGTCGTCGGTGAGCAGAATGGTGTCGGCGAGCGTCGCCTTGAGGCCCGACTGTTCCTGTCCGGCGGCGGGTGCTGCGCCCGGTGCTACCGGCGCAAGCTCGATGGTGATGGTGTTGAGGCGCGGCCGATAGTCGGTGGTGCCGACGACGTTATAGCCGCGATCCGGCAGCAGCCAGAGCGAACCCTTGTAGCCGGTCGCGTCATGCGTCCAGCCCTTGGCGTCGATCGACATGCCGGAACCGGAGCCGAAGGTCTCGCCGAGCTTGTCCTTCTGGCTGGCCGGAATGCGGCCGACGCCGACCAGTCCCTTGTTGACATACGCGACGTCAGCGAGCGCCGGCGTCAAGAGCGCTGGGGCGAGGGCGCTGAACAAAGCCAGCGCGACGCCGAGCGAAGCGGTTCGGTACAGATTTTTCATGGATATCCCTTTTGTGACGACGCGTGCCGGAGCGGGCGCAACCCTGGAGGGCGTCGCATCGATGATGCCGCCCGCGCCTTTCCATGGAGCGGTCTAGGACGCAAACATGATACTTGCGTGACAGGAGGCGCTTGTTTCTATGCGGTTGATGGGAACGAGGGCCTTGGCGTCCTTCCGCATTTTTCTGGCGATTGCCGGCGGATGCCGTCACCCTCGCGGGTGCAGATATCCCGCGCCGCGGATCGTCTTGATCAGTTCCGGCTTGGCCGGATCCTTCTCGAGCCGGCGGCGCAGCCGGGTGATGCGGCTGTCGATGCTGCGGTCAAACGGTTCGTCGCCCCTTGGCGGCGCAAGGTCGAGCAGTTCGTCGCGACCGATGACCTGACCGGGTCGGGTGGCGAAAGCCGCCACCAGATCAAGCTCCATCGGTGTAAGCGACATTGTTACCCCATCGGCATCGCTTAGGTCTCGCGCATTTGCGTCGAACACATAAGTCCCGAAGGCGAAATGCCCGGCGGGCAGAACGTCGCCATTGGTCGCCCGCCTTGGCCTGCGTCTGCGCAGCACCGCGGCGATCCGCGCTTCCAACTCGACCGGAGCAAAGGGTTTTGCGAGATAGTCGTCGGCGCCGACTTCGAGGCCCGCCACCTTATCGAAGACCGAATCGGCACCCGTCAGCATCAGAATGCCGGTGTCGTGATGCTCGCGCAGCCAGCGAGCCAGACTGAAGCCGTTCTCGCCCGGCATGTTGAGATCGAGAACGACAAGATCGGCTTTCGCCACCGCGATGGCTTCGCGCAATTCGGCGCCGCCGGATGCCGTGCGTATCTGATAGCCTTTCGCCTGCAGATAGTCGGCGATCATGAACGCCACGTCGGTCTCGTCGTCCACGACAATGATGTCGGCCATGCGTTCCCCCGCGGCGAGCGACGGCGCCAAAGTACAGGGCATTTGCCCCGGGTCAACCGCAGGGATGGCACGCCCGCCGGCGATTTCGGGTCGGTTCGACACAATTGAAACAATGGAAGTCGAGAAGACCACCCCCGGGGCATCCTCGCGACATCGTTGTGAAACGTCCGTGCCGTTGTCTATCCAGCGACATTGCCAATGACGACGCGTTGCCGACACCGCCGGGCAATGGCCGACTTGACAGGCCGAGGGCCGATCAGTCCACTGGCCCACACGGGAACAGAACCGTCGCGACGGCGCATCCGTCTGTGGAGATCTCGCCTTGCCGACCTCCTGGAACCAGTCCTTGTCCCGGCGTTACGCGCTGGCGATGGCCGCCCTGCCTCTCATATTGCTTGTCGCCGGCCTTGGCCTGCATCAGTTCCATAGTGGGCAAGCTTCACCTCTTCCCTACGCGATCATCCTGGCCGGCCTGCTGGTCTTCCTTTTCGCCGTGCACAGGATATTTCCGCCCGAACTGGGGCGTCCCGCGATCCTCCAGGCGTTTGAAGGCGATGCCGCCGAGCAAGGCCGTGCGCGGCAGGCACTGGAGGAAAGCGAGCAGCGCTACCGCAGCGTGGTCGAACTGCAGACGGAGTTCGTCGTGCGAATGTCGCCGGACGGCTATTTGAGCTTCGTCAACGACGCCTATTGCCGGGCATGCAAAATGACCCGCGAACAGCTTCTCGATCCATCCTGGTGCGAACTCGACGTCCTGCCGCCCGAAGAACGGCGCCGGTTTGTCGAGCACCTTGCCCGTCTGACCCCCGAGGCGCCGGATGCCGGCATGGAACTCCTCAATGCGATGCCCGACGGCACGCGCCGATGGCTGGCCTGGAACGATCATGGCATTTTCGACAGCGCCGGGCGCCTTGTCGAAGTGCAGTCGGTCGGCCGCGATATCTCCGACCGCGTCCTGGCCGAACAGGCGCGGTTTGAAGCCGAGAAGCTTTCGGGAGAAAGGGAGGCGCAATTCCGCGCCATCGCCGAAGGCGTGCCGCTGCCAATCATCATCTCGGCAATCGAGGGACCGGAAATCCTGTTCGTCAACGAACCGGCGCGCAAGACGCTGGGCGTCGAGGTCGGCCAGATCGGAGCGGAAGCAATATCGACCTGGCAGGATCGTGCAACGCGAGACGACCTCCTGCGGCTTTTGTTGAAAGATGGCATCGTCGACGCCTTCGAGGCCGGAATGACCACGGTGCAAGGGTCGAGAATTGATACGCTGGTTTCGGCGCGCCTGATCACGCGTGGCGGCCGTTCAGCCATGCTTGCGGCCGTCACCGACATCACCCGCCAGCGGGAAGCCGAGGCCGAGATCGCGCGCCAGCGCGAGACGCTGTACCAGTCGGAAAAGCTCTCCGCGCTCGGCTCGCTGCTGGCCGGTGTGGCGCATGAACTCAACAATCCGCTTTCCGTCGTCATCGGTTACAGTTCGATGCTGAAGGAATTCTCGACGGACAGCACGACCGTGGGGCGGGCGGATAAGATCCACGCGGCGGCCGAGCGATGCTCGCGGATCGTGCGGACGTTTCTGGCTATGGCCCGGAAAAGGCCGCCGACAAGAGGCGCCGTCGACATCAATGAAGTCGTCGCCGCTTCGTTGGAGCTTGCCGCCTACGGCTTGCGTTCGGCAGGGGTCGAAATCCGCACCGAACTGGAGGAATCGCTTGCCAACGTCTGGGGTGACAGGGACCAACTGCATCAGGTGCTCACCAATCTGGTGGTGAATGCGCAGCAGGCCTTGCTGCAGGTTCCGCACCCGCGGCGGCTGACCATCGTCACCACCGGCGAAGGCGACGTCGTCGAGGTGCTTGTCGCCGACAATGGCCCAGGCATGTCGCAAGCCGTCCGCACGCGTGCTTTCGAGCCGTTCTACACGACCAAACTGGCCGGCGAAGGCACCGGGGTCGGATTGTCCGTCTGTCAGGGCATCGTGAGCGCCCATGACGGCAGCATTGAACTGGATACGGCGGAGGGCGGCGGCGCCCGGTTCACGGTCCGGCTTCCGAGCGGCAGAACCGAGACGGTTCCTGCGCCCGAGACCGCCGGAAGGATGCCGCCGGCGCCGGCGGCTGCGCGCATCCTGGTGGTCGACGACGATGCCGACATTGCCTCGATGATCGCCGAGATGCTGCGCCGCGATGGCCACGACGTCACCATCGCCGACGATGCGAATGCCGCGCTCAAGGCGGTGCGCGAGGATGGAATCGATCTCTTGATCAGTGACATACGCATGCCGGGCCTCGACGGCCCCGGGCTCTATCGCGCGCTGGAAGAATTGCGTCCCGGGCTCACCCGACGATTGCTGTTCGTGACCGGCGACACGCTGGCGCCCGAGATCGACCGCTTCATCGGCGAGACGGGGGCGCCAGTGATCGAAAAGCCGCTCGATCCGCAGACCTTTCGCAGGCTGGTGATGGAGCGGCTGAGGGCCATGGAGACCAGCGCAATGGAAGGGGCCGAAGCGTGACAAGACAGAAATTGCTCATCGTCGACGACGAAGCGCCCTTGCGCGAGATGCTGTGCGACTACCTGCCGATGCATGGCTTCGACGTTCGGGCCGTTGCGGATGGCGCGGGCATGAGCATCGAGCTTGACCGCTTTGGCCCCGACCTCGTCATTCTTGACGTCAATCTCATCGGTGAAAGCGGCTACGATCTCGCGCGCGAAATCGCCAGGCGGAGCCGCGCCGGCATCCTGATGCTGACCGCCGTCGGCGACCTGCCGCATCGCCTCGAAGGTCTCGCCGCCGGGGCGGACGACTATATGGCAAAACCGTTCGAGCCGCGCGAATTGCTGGCGCGGGTCAGGAGCGTCATCCGGCGCCTGGGCGAGGAAGAACGAATGCCAGCAAGCCGTGTTCGTTTCGGCCGCTGCGTGCTCGACATGGCCGGCCGCACGATGGTCGATCCGAATGGCGCCGATGTGCAGTTGACGTCCATGGAATTCGACCTGTTATGCGTGTTCGCGCGCCATCCCCGGCAGATATTGTCGCGCGACCAGCTTTGCAGACTCGCGCACAACAGGGATCTCGAGCCGGGCGACCGAAGCATCGATATCCGCATCACGCGGCTGCGCAAGAAGTTCGAAACCGAACCCGATGCTCCGGCGGTGCTGGTGACGGTGCGCGGCGAAGGTTATTTTTACGAGCCGGCTCACGACGCCGCCGGGCATCGCTAGAAACGGGGCTGCCGGAAGAAGAAGTCACCGGAAGAAGCGGCTTGACGACTGGCCTACGGCCGGGAGGATCAAGGCGGTCCCTTGTTTTCACACAACCGGTTTGCGCGCCCTGCGGAACTGCCGCCGCAGGCTTCGAACGGCATCGCGCACCACGGGAATGGTCCAGCGCGCGGTCATCGTCGCGATCAGCAGCCCGGCGACCGGATCGGTGAAGCGGGCAATGATCGTGCCATGCCAGATCATGGCGGTTGCGAGCGACGCGGCGATGAGCAGGTTCGACGACAGCTTGTCCGAGAACAGGCAGATTTGCGCGCGGGCCAACGCCGAGGCTGCAGCCACGTTACGGGCCTTCCACCGGCGCAGGATCCAGAAGTTGACCACCGCGTAGGCCCCGTTCAGGCCCATGGCGAGAACCACGCCGGAGCCATGCGGTTCGACACCGCCGGCTGCGATGCGCTGGATAGCGACGCTGGCGACGACAGCCATCGACAGGCACATGCCGAAGGCGGCGAGCGCGTTGACGAGCGTCTCGGCCATGGCTGCCCGCCGCTTGCCCAGTTTCTTGCTGCCGCCAGCCACAAACAGGACGGAGACCAGCACCAGCATGTCCATCAGCGTCAGCGCGAGATCGGCGCGGATGGTCAGCGAGGTGGACGTCGCCGCCGCGTAGGCGATCAGCAGCAGGCCCGGTGTGCCCGCCAGCACCGCCAGACGGGCAGTCCGGGCAGCCGCGCCGTCATTGGTTTTTTGCAAAGCTTGCATCGCCAGAAACTCCTCGTTCTGGCGTCATCGATGCGGCGGGGATGTTGCGTGGATTTGCCGACTTGCTGCTCGAAGGTTTCCTTTGTGTCGCCGCGCTGCATGCGCGACGCGTGGGCGGATCGCCACAACTGAAACAATTCGGTCGAATTCGGCATTCGTCCGAAACAGCCGGGAGCGACAAGCCGCGCCACGGAGCGAACCCGACGGGACGGCTCCGCTGAAAACGAAAAGGAAATCAAATGTATCGCTTCAAGACTTACATGGCTGCTAGCGTGGCGATGGCCTGCCTCGTGGCTCCGGCCAGCGCCGGTGGCCCGGAGGGGATAAACGGCAAATCGTTGAACGGCCTGGAGCAGAATTCGCTGACTAGCAATTCGCTCACCAGCAACTCGCTGACCCACAACGGCCTCGGCGTCTATGCACTAAACGGCGTGCATGCCGAGGGTATCGTTCTGGCGAAGAGTCTCACTCCGGCTGGCAAGTCCATCATCGACCCGAACGTGCGCAACTTGCCGGCTGTTCAACATGGTACGGGCTCCGTCATCGACCCGAACTTCGGCAATTTGCCGGCTGTCCAGAAGGGCAATTTTCAATCCTCGACCGCCGGCAAGAAAAGCAACGGGCTTCCGTCCGGTCACAGCGTTGGCGGCGGCGATGGGACCAACCATGACCGGCCGACCCGCTCGCCGAGGCGCTAGGGTCCGGCCCTGGTCGTTCGCTGACAATGGAACGGATGGCTTCGCGCCCTCCGTTCTCTGTCAAACAATTAGCGCCGGAGGCGTCGGCCCTTGGCCGTGCTTCATCAACCATTCGCAAGACGTGCCGTCAGGAGCCAACAATGTCACACCACAGCTTCGCCACTATTGGCCGCCGCGCATTGGTCGCCGTCGTCGCAGCCGTTTCCAGCATGGCTGTCATGCCCTCCGCCGAGGCCGGGACCGGACAAGAAATCAGCTCGATTTCCGTTGTCGGCACACGGTTTGAGGTGACGACCGAAGACGGTCGCATTGTCTCTCAGAACGATCTCGTCGGCGCCGTTCTGACGCTTGGCGACGGACAAGACCAGGTGCCGCTACGCATCGATGCGGTCGAGACCGATTCCCGCAATCCGGATGGCGCGATCATGCTCTACTCCATGTCGAGCCGCGACGCGGCGACCGGCGAATGGCACAACATCTGCGAAGCCGACATTGAAGGCCGGCGCATGGGCTTTCCGCTCGCCGGGACCTGGACGCAGGACGGGCGCCATCTGCCGTCCGGTACGGCATTCAGCATCACCTGCACCGGCGGCGCCCAGGCGAAATGCGTGCGCTTCGGCTATCAGCCCTGGGAAAGATCGGCGGACGGCACGTCGCTGTGGGATCATCATCAGGCGTGCACCCGCATGATCCGCGCCGACTATTGCGGCGACGGCGTCGGCCACACCCGCAACGGGACGCCGATCGTCGTCTACGATCGCAAGGGTATTCAGCAAGACGAGACCGCGCCGGATATGTCGTTCGAGGCGGCGTGGGGTGTGGGCGGCGCGCTTTGCGTCAGCCACACGAGAATACGAGATGTGCTGACAATGGAGGGGCTGGCTCGGATCTGCCCTGATGTGCGGCAACTGCCTCAGACACCGGCCTGCGAAAGCCAGGCGGGGGCGCTGATCCTCAACCGTTCAATCGACCAGAGCGGACGGCATACGCCGTAGCAGGCCGTCAACCGACCGTGATCAATCACTGTCGCGCGCGATCAGCTCCAGCGGCCAGACCTCGCGCATTATCCGCACGCCCTCCGGACCGGCGAAGGCGGGAAGGGATGCGAGCAGCATCTCCGCCAGCCGCCGGCCCATGGGCTCCAGCGACGGACGGAAGGCGGTCAGCGCCGGCGAGAAGTAGCGGCAGAGCGGCGTGTCGACGATGACGATCACCGCGATGTCGTGGCCGGGCCTGATGCCCATCTCGGCCAGCGCCTTGCAGCCGCCGAGCGCCATCGCGTCATTGTTGAAGATGATGGCTGTCGGCCGGTCCTTGGAGATTATCACGCGCGGCGTTACCTGGTAGCCGCCAGCCTCGTTGATGAAGCCGTCGGCGATCAAGCCGGGGTCGACTTTGATGCCGTGCCTCTTCAGCGCCTTGCGATAGCCGTCGAGGAACAGGTAGCCGAAGTTGAGATCAAGCGAAGGGCGGATGGCGGCAATGCGGCGGTGGCCGCGCGCGACCAGCCGGTCGACAGCTTCATCACCCGCCCTCTCGAAATCGATATCGAGCGAAGGATAGGTGTCGCCGCCGGATAGACTTCGGCCAAGCGTGGCGAAAGGAAAGCCGGCCTTGCTGAGATAGTCGATCCGATCATCTTCCCGCCGTGTATTGGCCAACACGACCGCGTCGGCCCGGCGCGTCTCAACCACGCGGCGAAGCCTCTCCTGCTGATATTGGCCGGGCTCACCCATGACGACCATCAGATCTAGGTCATACTCGGCGAGCCGCGCCTGCAGACCGGTCAGGAACGGGATGAAGAACGGCTCGCCATATTGCTGGTCGCCGGGATGCGGTTGCAGCATGAAGGCGATTGAGCGGGTGGCGCCCTGGCGCAGGCTGCGGCCCGACTGGTTGGGCGAATAGTTGAGCTCCCTAGCGGCTTCCAGCACGCGCTGGCGCGTCTCCGCATTGACATCGGCGCGGCCGTTGAGCGCGCGCGACACGGTGCCGATCGAAATGTTCAGGTGACGCGCGAGGTCGTGAATGCTGGACGCCAAAGGACGGTTCTCCCCCTTGCTTGGCTAGCACCGGCAGCCGCGCAGGCCAAGGATAAAGACGATTTTTCGCGAGCGGCCAATTGACATTCTATCTCATCGGGTGTGTTGTCGTAAACGTTTACGGAAAAACGTTTACGGCGATGCCGGAAATGCCGTGACTTCGGTCTGGAGGGGCCGAACGGGAGGAGTTGGATGATGGATGTCGTCCTGGTCGGCTGCGGCGCCATGAGCAAGCGCTGGCTCGATGCCGCGAGGCAGATCGACGGGCTCAGGATTGCCGGCCTTGTCGATCTCGACGCGGAAAGGGCGAAGGCGAGGGCGCGCGAATACGAACTCTCCGGCGCCGTCATCGGAACCAGCCTCGACGCGGTGCTCGACCAGACCAAACCCCAGGCCGTGTTCGATGTCGTGGTCCCCGCCGCCCGGCGCGATGTCGCGCTTTCCGCCTTTGCGCATCACTGTCATCTGCTGACCGAGAAGCCGCTGGCCGACAGTCCGGAAAATGCGCGCGCCATCGTCGAGGCGGCGCGCCAGGCGGGTCGCGTCCACGCCGTCGTCCAGAACCGCCGCTATGTCGCCAATGTCAGGCGCATCAGGCGCTTTCTCGACTCGGGAGCCATCGGGAAGCCGACCAGCATTCATGCCGACTTCTTCATCGCCCCGCATTTCGGTGGCTTTCGCGAGGAAATGGCCCATGTCCTGCTGCTCGACATGGCGATCCATACGTTCGATGCCGCCCGCTACATGGTCGGCGGCGAGCCGGTGAGCGTCTATTGCCAGGAATGGGAACCGACGAATTCCTGGTACCGGCAGGGGTCGTCGGCCAGTGCTGCCTTCGATCTCGGCGGCGGGAAGGTCTTCACCTATGCCGGCTCCTGGTGCGCAAATGGCTTCCGCACCAGCTGGGAAAGCGCATGGCGCATCGTCGCCGAGCGCGGCAGCCTGCTCTGGGACGGCCATGACGATCTGAAGGCCGAGCTCGCGCTGTCCGTCCGGGACGAGCTTTTCGATAAAACCGAGCCGGTGGACGTGCCGCCGCTCGATCCGGCGGATCGCGTCGACGGCCATCTCGGCATCATCAGGGATTTCATGCACGCCGTCGAAACCGGGATCGAGCCGGAAACGCGCGGTACCGACAATATCAAGAGCTTGGCCATGGTCTTTGGCGCCATCGAGAGCGCCGAGACCGGACGCCGCGTTGCCATCGCACAGGATGCACAATGATGCCAAACCCGCT
The DNA here is from genome assembly GCF_002529485.1 of Mesorhizobium sanjuanii. Taxonomy (NCBI): domain Bacteria; kingdom Pseudomonadati; phylum Pseudomonadota; class Alphaproteobacteria; order Hyphomicrobiales; family Phyllobacteriaceae; genus Mesorhizobium; species Mesorhizobium sanjuanii. The sequence goes on along the minus strand of NZ_NWQG01000246.1, from coordinate 7,312 downwards.
TCTCGATATCAGGATCGGCACCATGGTGCGGGCCAATCTCGACGAGCCGGCGGGTTACGTCAAACAGATCCTGCCGTTGGGTTTCGAGAGCATCCAGCCTTTCTTCTGGCAGACGCTGGGCGGAAAGGATCTGCCAAGGCTCGCCGGCCAGATCCGCGAGGCGATCGGCGATGCCGACGTCGTCGTCTCCTCGCTCGGCGTGTTCGGCAATCCGCTGGAGAGAGGCGATGTCGATCAGGGCGTGGTCAAGGCCTGGGAAACCGTGATCGACAACGCGCATCTGTTCGGAGCGTCCATGGTCACAGGCTTTACCGGGCGCCTGCGCGGCAAGAAGCTGACCGACAGTCTGCCGCGCTTTCGCGAAGTCTGGGGCCCTCTGGCCAAACGCGCCGCCGACAAGGGCGTGCGCATCGCCTTCGAGAACTGTGCGATGGACGGCAACTGGGCCAGCGGCGACTGGAACATCGCCCACAATCCGGACGCCTGGGAGCTGATGTTCAACGAATTGCCGGACGACAATCTCGGCCTGGAATGGGAGCCCTGCCACCAGCTCGTCTATCTCATCGATCCGCTGCCGCAGATCCGCAAATGGGCGCCGCGCATCTTCCATGTCCATGGCAAGGACGCGACCGTGCGCTGGGACGTGATCCGCGAGCATGGCGTGTTCGGCCGGCTGCCATTCGTGCAGATGCGCACGCCGGGCTTCGGCGACAGCGACTGGACGCGAGTGATCAGCGAATTGCGACTGGCCGGCTACAAAGGCGCCATCGACATCGAGGGCTGGCACGACCCGGTCTACCGCGGCGACCTCGAGATCACCGGGCAGGTTCGGGCGCTGGACTATCTCAAGCAATGCCGGGGAGGTGCGACGTATCTGCCGAACCCGGCTTGAGGCCGATGCATGTCGCGCAAAAGTGCGCCGCGGTTTTGCGCTAACGACATGCCTCAAAACAAGAACTTAAAGCGCGTCGCACGGGTTCGTTCAAACGCGACGCGCTTTAAGCCGGCGGGAGGAGCCGGCCAGCGAAGCATTGCGGCGACAAGCCGAAGCATTCGTCGAAACCCCTCGGCTTGCGAGGGAACAATGGGAGGATAAGTGCATGAGCATCGCGATGAGAACGACAGTTCTGCGCTCGGCCGTCGTGGCTGCCGCCACGGCGCTCGCCGCCGCAATCTCCACCTTGCCGGCGCAGGCGCTGGACGCGCAATGGTGCAAGGACGTCCATATCCGCTTCTTCGTCGGCGGCGCCGAGGGCGACGCCTTCGGCACCATCGTCTACAATGGCGCCAAGCAGGCGGCGGCCGATCTCGGACCCAAGGTCGACTACATCTTTTCCCAGTGGGACGTCGAGAAGATGGTGCAGCAATTGCGCGAGGCGGTCGCGGTCAAGCCCAACGGCATCGCCATGATGGGTCATCCCGGCGACGCTTCGATCATGCCGCTGGCCGAACAGGCGCACAAGGACGGCATCAAGATGATGTACCAGAACGTGCCGGTGCCGAAGGTGGTGGCGGCGTTCGGCGGCGGCTATGTCGGTGCCCAGCAGGAACAGCAGGGCCGCGCGCTCGGCGCCGAGGCGTTCAAGCTGGCCGGGCTCAAGGCCGGCGACAAGGCGATCATGATCGGTCCGTTCGAGAACGAGGCCCGCGGCGCGCGCGAGCGCGGCACCGTCGCCGCGCTCAAGGAGGCGGGCGTCGAGGTCATCCAGCTTTCCTCGCCGCCGAGCGGCGAATGGGCTTCCGACCCCAATCTGGCCATCCCGGTGATCACCGCGGCACTGCTCAACAACCCGGATGTCAAGGCGGTCGGCTATCCCGGCGGACAGATGCTCGGCAACGTCCCCACCTACATGCAGGCGGCGGGACGCAAGCCCGGCGACATCTTCAATTTCGGCTTCGACACAAGCCCGCAGATCGTCGAGGGCTTCAAGGGCGGCTGGGTGCAACTGACGGCCGACCAGCAACCGTTCCTGCAGGGCTATCTGCCGATCCTCAGCCTCTGCCAGCAGGTGGTGCTGGGCCTGGCGCCGATGAATGTCGACACCGGTGCCGGCTTCGTCACGCCGCAGAATTATGAGATCGTCGCCGAGCTGGCCAAGCAGGCGCTGCGCTGACCTCCCAAGCCGCCGGCCGGGATCTGGCCCGGCCGGCGGGGCCGCTGGCGAAGACGCCGGCACGAACTCAAGCGAGGATCCGATGGCCGAACGCATCATCGAACTGCGCGATATCAAGAAGTCCTACGGCCAGGTCTATGCGCTGGGCGGGGTCAATCTCAGCGTCGACCGCGGCGAGGTGGTCGGCCTGATCGGCGACAATGGCGCCGGCAAGTCGACGCTGATCAAGATCCTGTCCGGCGTGGTCCAGCCGACCAGCGGCGAGATCCTGGTGCGCGGCGAGCCGGTGACCGGATGGAGCCCCGCACGCTCGCGCGACGCCGGCATCGAGACGGTGTTCCAGGACCGCGCGCTGGCCGTGCAGCAGACCATCGTGCGCAACATCTTCATGGGCCGTGAGCTCACCGGCTTTATGGGCTGGCTGAAGGTCAACAAGGAGATCGAGGAGGCGAGCCGGCTGATGCGCGAGATCGGCTTCACCTCGAAAGTGTTCACGCCGCATTCGATCGTCGGCCAGCTCTCGGGCGGCGAACGCCAGGGCGTGGCGATCGCGCGCGCCATCTACAAGAAAGCGGAGCTGATCGTCCTCGACGAGCCGACGACGGCGCTGTCGCTGACCGAAACCGCCAAGGTCTTCCACTTCGTGCGCCAGGTGCGGGCCAGCGGTCGTTCGATCCTGTTCATCGGCCACAACATCCACCACGTCTTCGACATCGCCGACCGCTTCGTGGTGCTCGATCGCGGCAAGGTGGCGCTCACCGCCGACCGCAGCGAGGTCAAGTCGGCCGAGGACCTGATCAACTTCATGGAAGACGTGGCGCATCCCGGCGGATTGGCCGGCTTGCACGATTCCGGTGACGCGGGGAGGGCAGCGCGATGAGCAAGATCATGGAACCCGATCTGCAGAGCCCGCTTGGCGGCACGCAAAATGAGGCGGCCGGGAAAGAATGGCGACACCCGTCCGACAATTGGCTGCGCGGCTTCATCCTCGACAACCGCGCCGCGCTCGGCACGCTTGGCGTGTTCATCGTCATGATGGCGGTGTTCATGATCGCCAACCCGGTCGTCTTCACCACCTGGTATCTCTACAGCTCGGTACTGACCACGCTGCCGGTGGCGCTGTTCGTGGTGGTGCCGCTGGTCTTCGTCGTCACCTGTGGCGAGATCGACCTGTCGTTTCCGGCGACGATGGGCTTTGCCTCCTGGGTGTTCGCGCTGGTCGTGCAGGCCGGCTACGACCCGTTCCTCGGCATCGCCGCGGCACTAGCCACGGGCACGCTGCTCGGTTTCCTCGTCGGGTCGCTGGTCGTCTATGGCGGGCTGTCGTCGCTGATCGCCACGCTCGGCATGAACTTCCTGCTGCGCGGGCTGATCCAGATCATCAACGAGGGCAAGTCGACGGCGCTCACCAGTCTCGCCGACAGCTGGGCCTACAAGATATTCTCCAGCCAGCTATATGGCATCCCGGTGCAGATATTCTGGGCCATCGCCTTCGTCGTGCTGTCGGCGCTGCTCTACAACCGGCATCGTTTCGGCGCGCAGGTGAGGGTGGTCGGCGACAACCCCGATAGCGCCCAGCAGATGGGCATCGACGTCAAGCGGGTGCGGGTGAAAGTGTTCGTCTTCGTCGGCATCGGTGCGGCGATCGCCGGCACGTTTTCGGTGATGATCAACTTCACCTGGTGGCCGACGGCCGGCGACGGCTATCTGTTGCCGGTGCTGGCCTCGGTGTTCGTCGGCGGCACGCCGACCTGGGGCGGCATCGGCACCGTGATCGGCGGCGCGATCGGCGCGGTCACGGTGGCGTTCATCCAGACCGGCGTGGTGGCGGCAGGCCTGAGCGGCTTCTACGTCCAGTTCTTCAACGGGCTGATCATCATCCTGTCGCTGCTCGGGCACAAATGGAACCAGGCGCGGTATCGGTGAGGGCAGTTTCGTTGACGGGCCGCATGCCTTGATGGGGGAGACGCCCGTCGCTTCGTCATCCACGGGCGGAGCAAGGAGCGCAGCGACGCAGCGCAGACCCGAGGATCCATGCCGCGGCCCAATCGCATCACCACGGTGCAGAATTCTGTTCCGCTGGGTTCCACGGCCAAGGTCACGGCATGGATCCTCGGGTCTCCGCGACGGAGCTTCGCTCCTGCTTCGCCCGTGGATGACGAAGATGGGGAGGCTTCCGCCAGAGAATGTCGCTTTAGGACAGCAGGGCAAGTAGGCGGCTCAAACCCCCGTAACAAACCCATCCAGCACGCGTTTCTGGCCGGCCTTGTCGAAGTCGATGGTCAGCTTGTTGCCTTCGATGGCGGCAATGTTGCCGTTGCCGAATTTCTGGTGGAAGACGCGGTCGCCGACATTGAAGGCCGACGGCGTGTCGGCGACGGATTTGGCGACCAGCTCGCCGTCGATGGTGCGGCCTTTGACCGAGGTGCGGCCGGCGCCGTAGCCGCTATCGGTCTCGCCATAGCCGATGCGCTCGACCTGGTGACCGGAGCGCGAGCCCCAGTTGCGATCGGTCGCCTCGGTGCGGTTGGCTTGCGCGCGCTGCCAGCCCGGTGTCGCATAGGTGTTGGAGAAGCTTCCCGACTTTTCCGCGCCGACATTGTCGAAACGCGAGGCGCCGTAAGGATTCTGGCGGCCACCGCGGCCCGAGGCGAACGAGCCGCCGCCATAGGAATTGCCGTAACCGCCATAGGAGTTGCCGCTCTCGGCGACCTCGACATGGGCTTCCGGCAATTCGTCGAGGAAGCGCGAGGGAATGGTCGATTGCCACAGACCATGGATGCGGCGGTTGGAGACGAACCACAAATGCAGGTTCTTCTTGGCGCGGGTCAGGCCGACATAGGCCAAGCGGCGCTCTTCCTCCAGCCCGGAGCGGCCGCCTTCATCCAGAGACCGCTGATGCGGAAACAGGCCTTCCTCCCAGCCGGGAAGAAAAACAGTCTCGAATTCGAGGCCCTTGGCCGAATGCAGCGTCATGATGTTGACGGCGTCGAGGGATTCGTTCTGCTCGGCGTCCATGACCAGCGCGACATGTTCGAGGAAGGAGCGCAGCGATTCATACTCCTCCATCGAGCGGATCAGCTCCTTCAAATTCTCCAGCCGTCCGGGCGCTTCCACCGAACGGTCGTTCTTCCACATGTCGGTGTAGCCGCTCTCTTCGAGGATGGTCTCGGCGAGCTCGGTGTGCGGCGTGGTTTCCAGCGCCTTCTGCCAGCGCTCGAAATTGGCTGCGACCTCGCGCAGCGCGGCGCGTGGCTTGGGCTTCAGCTCGTCGCTTTCGGCGAGCTTGGCGGCGGCCTCCAGCATCGGGATGCGAAGCGCGCGCGCCGTGTCGTGGATCTGGCGGATGGTGGCCTCGCCAAGCCCGCGCTTCGGCACGTTGACGATGCGCTCGAAGGCGAGGTCGTCGGCGCCCTGCGCAACCACGCGGAAGAAGGCCAGCGCGTCACGGATTTCCATGCGCTCGTAGAAGCGCGGGCCGCCGATGACGCGGTAATTGAGGCCGAGCGTGACGAAACGGTCCTCGAACTCGCGCATCTGGAAGGACGCGCGCACGAGAATGGCCATGTCGTTGAGATTGTGCTTCTGCCGCTGATAGGCCTCGATGGTCTCGCCGACGGCGCGCGCCTCTTCCTCCGAGTCCCAGGCGGCGTGGACATGCACCTTCTCATCGTCCTCGACGACTTTTTCGGTGAACAGCGTCTTGCCGAAACGGCCCTCATTGTGGGCTATCAGATGGGAAGCCGTGCCGAGGATGTGCGCGGTCGAGCGGTAGTTGCGCTCCAGCCTGATGATGGTGGCGCCGGGAAAATCCTTGTCGAAGCGCAGGATGTTGTCGACCTCGGCGCCGCGCCAGCCATAGATCGACTGGTCGTCGTCGCCGACGCAGCAGATATTAACGGTGGAGGAAGGGCGCGGGTTTCCCTCCCCCTTGAGGGGAGGGTGGCCGGGCGAAGCCCGGTCAGGTGGGGTCCTAGCCGCAGTGCTCGACGTTCTGGTGCTTGATGAATGGGCGGTGCCTTCTGCGGCGACCCCCTCCGCCCGCTTCGCGGGCACCTCCCCCTCAAGGGGGGAGGATTGCGGCCGCTGCGCCAAGAGCCGCAGCCACATATACTGCGCGGTGTTGGTGTCCTGGTACTCGTCGACGAGGATGTATTTGAAGCGCTTGTGGTATTCCTTCAGCACATCGGGATAGGCGCGGAAGATGCGGATCGGGTGGCACAATAGGTCGCCGAAATCGCAGGCGTTGAGCGTCTGCAGCCGTTCCTGATAGGCCTTGTAGAGCTCGCGGCCCTTGCCGTTGGCGAAGGAGCGGGCGTCGCCCTCGGGGATATCCGCGGGGCCAAGCCCCTTGTTCTTCCAGCCGTCGATCATCTGCGCGAACTGCTTGGCTGGCCAGCGCTTGTCGTCCAGCCCTTCGGCCTGGATCAGCTGCTTGATCAGGCGCACGACATCGTCGGTGTCGAGAATGGTGAAATCGGATTTGATCCCGGCCAGCTCGGCGTGCCGGCGTAACAGCTTGACGCCGATCGAGTGGAAGGTGCCGAGCCACGGCATGCCCTCGACATTGCCTTCGCCGATCAGGATGCCGATGCGCTGCTTCATCTCGCGCGCCGCCTTGTTGGTGAAGGTCACCGCAAGGATCTGTGAGGGGAAAGCCTTGCCGGTGGCGAGGATGTGGGCGATGCGGGTGGTCAGCACCCGCGTCTTGCCGGTGCCGGCGCCGGCCAGCACCAGAACCGGGCCTTCCGTTGTTTCGACGGCTAGCCGCTGCTCGGGATTCAATCCCTTGAGATAGTCTGGCGCATCGTTGCGGCCGCTGCGGGCAGCCATGGCGCGCGCGGCGATGCCGGACGGGGCCGCGGGCCGCGCATTCGGTTCGTCAAAAAAGGGCATGTCTTCCGAAAAGCCGGACATCGCCCCCGAATGTAGTGATTCGGTGGCGAAAGGCCAGAAGTGTCTACGTTTTGTTCCGGTTTGGAAGCCGAATTGCCGATCGCCGTGCGAATATTATCGCCCGGCGCCCGACAATCCGGCCAAAAGCGCTCTTGCGAGTGTTAGCGGGCTGCTGCCCGCATGCGCTCGCCGATCTTGTCCGCGACATAGCCGGCATCGCGCGCGGCGCCATGGATCATCGTGGAGGATGTCGAGTGCTGGAAATGCAGGCCGCAGACATAGAGACCGGGTTCGCCCTCCAC
>NZ_NWQG01000245.1:0-17426 GCF_002529485.1 Mesorhizobium sanjuanii | reverse complement strand
GATGGGCCGGCCGCCTTCCAGTAACAGCGCCAGCGCAATCACCAGCATCAGCGGAGCAAAGACCATGGCAGCCGCCGCAGCCAGGACGATGTCGATTGCACGCCTCGCGAACCCGTGGCTGGCTCTTGAGATGCCAGATCGGTGGAGAGAAAGGTCGAGAGCATTCATGCGGCGGTTCCTGCTTGGGCGCGACCGTTGACGGCGGCGGCAAGAGCCACCACGACCGCTTCGACGACAGGCGCAGTGATCTGGGGATGCAGCGGCAATGTCAGCTCGCGCTGAGCAAAGTCCTCTGTCCGCGGCAAATGGATTCCGGGGAAAAGCTCGCGATAGAGTGTCATCTCGTGGACGGGCGGATAGTGGACGGTGGTTTGTATCCCCTCCGTACGCAATGCGTCGACAACGTCCTGCCTGTTGACGTAGCGCGGCAAGAGGACAGGCATGATGTGGTAGGCCGATGTCCGTGGTTCATGGAACGGGATCGTCACGGCCGGGCAGTGCTTTGCCACGAGACGTCGATAGAGCATGACCAGGATACGCCTGATCTCGTTCCATTCCTGCAAGTTCTGCAACTGGACCAGTCCGATCGCGGCCCGCATTTCGTCCATGCGATAGTTGAAGCCGAGCATGGTGACATCATAGTGCGCCGTGCGGCTGTTCAGCCTCTGGTGGGTCCCTGAGGTCATCCCGTGTCCGCGGGCCTGGCGGATTTTCTCGAGCAGCTCGGGATCCCGGGCGATCACCGCCCCGCCTTCCGCCGTGGTCATGTTCTTGTTGCCGTAGAAGCTGAAGGCGGCCGCGGTGCCGTACGTTCCAACCTCTTTCAAGCCTGGAGCGTGCGCGGCATCCTCGATGATATGCAGCCCTCGGGACCGGGCGAACCTCTGCCATTCCTCCCGATTGGCCAGGTAGCCGGCGAAATGCACGAGAATGACCGCCTTTGTGCGTTCCGTGCACCGTGCCTCGGCTTCCGCGATCGACATCAATGGCACGTCGACCGACTCGATATCGACAAAGACCGGGGTCGCGCCGACATAGAGAACCGCGTTCGCCGTCGCCACGAAAGTCATCGATGGGACCAAGACCTCGTCGCCTGGTCCGATGCCGAGCGCGTGCAGGATGAGATGGAGCGCTGCGGTGCAGGAGCTGACCGCGACGCTGTCCTCCGCCTCGTGCGCCTTGGCGAAAGCCTCTTCGAAGGCCTTCACCTGCTCGCCCATCGTCAGCCAACTGCTGTCGATGACCTTGGACAAAGCTGTTTTCTCCGGCACACCCAAAATTGGGGCACTGACCAAGAGCATCATGACCTCCTAGATTTGTTGACTGCGGGACTGGGGCTCGGTGATTGCGTCACGCAGCCGTGGCAGTGACCTCGATCGAGGCCGACTGGTCTTCCCAGGAAATGGCTTGTGCACTCTGAAAGTCGTCGACACGCCCGATGTCGAGCCAGAGGCCATCGTGCTTGTACACGTGGACTGGCGTACCGTTCTGCATCATCTGCAGCATCAGGTCGTCGAACCCGAACGGTATGCCGGACGGAATGAACTGCAGAACATCCGGGTTCATGCAGTAGATCCCCATGCTGACCAGATGCGAAAGCGTCGGCTTCTCGCGGAAGACCTGCACGGTGTTGTCGACTTCGTCTATGACGCCGAAGTCCATCTTGTGCAGGCGGGAAGCCGTAGCGATCGTTACCGGGTCGTTGTGCTTGCGGTGCGCTGCCACAAAGCGACTGATGCTCAGATCGGTAAGAACATCGCCGTTGAGAACGATAAAGGGTTCGTTCAACTCATCCCTGATCAAGGAGAGCGGTCCGATGGTGCCGAGCGGCTCCATCTCCTGGGTATACCGGATCTTCAGATTCCACTGCGAGCCATCGCCGCAGACCGTGCGGATCAGATGCCCAAGATATCCGGTGGTGATGTAGACTTCCTGGATACCGTTACGTCGTAGCCATTTCAGCAGCATCTCGAGAACCGGCCGAGCACCGATTGGCATCAGCGGCTTCGGCAAGACTGATGTGAAGGGACGAAGGCGTGTCCCCATGCCACCACATTGAATCACCGCTTTCATTTGCTTCTCCCGTGTTCGTTAGGCCTGATCACCATTGTCATGAGCCGGCCACCCTACCCCTGTTCAGCACCCGGAAAGTCGCGCTCTTGTTTCCTCAAGAAGACCTGTGGGAAATCCCACAGACGCTTTGGTCCGGACATCATAGGTTGGATGGTAAGTGGCGGTCGGGGTGGATGTCGTCGTGCATTCGAATGGTAACGATCCAACCGTTCTGGTGTTCTATGCTTGGAGCTGTTCTGACGGGCGAAATCGGCGCTTCTCGAGGCACCTCTCGCAAGGTAGGCGGAGGGTGCTGCGGCCAGGGTTTGCTGGGCTCAGAACGGGTGTCTGATAGGGGCAGGTGGTCCTGTTAACGGCAGCTCAAAAAAAAAGAAGCGTTTTCCGTTATCTAGGATTATATTAGCAATCTGGCGTCTGTGGTGTGGGGCACTGCTGGCGTTGACTGGATGAATCGACGAGCGGATGGGCACTCTTTCAAGTCCATCGCCGTTCGATCCGTTCAGAGTGCGTTGGGGTAGTTCAAAATGTATCGAATCGTTATAGCCGACGATCATGGCTTGTATCGTCGTGGCCTGCGGTTGGCGTTGACCGCAGGTATTCCTGGTGTCGAGATTTTTGAGGCGTCGTGTTTCGATGCCGTGCTCAGCCTGTTGGCCGAGCAAGCTTTCGTCGATCTTGCCGTTCTCGACCTGAATATGCCGGGATTGTTCAATCAGGAAGTGCTAAGCGGCATTCTGTCGGCTTATCCGGATACGCGATTTGCGATCGTTTCCGGGAATGATTCACGCTCGGAAATACTGACAGCTCTTTCGATCGGGCTTCACGGTTATATCGTAAAGTCGCAGAAAGATGAGGAGGTCGTGCTGGCCGTCAATGAAATCCTTGCGGGCCGCATCTACGTCCCCGCACTTCTGTCACGCCCGGGTACCGGGCAACCAACTCTCACACCTGTGCCCACGGAGCCAATCCAGCCCCGACGTACCACCAGCGCCAATCTTGGCAGGTTGACTTCGAGGCAACAGGAAGTGCTCAAGCTGATGGCGGAAGGATATTCGAACAAGGAAATTGCGCGCGATCTGGAAATTGCCGAGGCGACGACCAAAATCCATGCCGCTGCGGTGCTGCGTGAGCTTGGGGTGCGGAATCGGACAGAAGCTGCCGTTTTGCTGAAGACTTGGCTTACAAAGAATGCCAACTAAGGCGCGCCCTTATTGGACGCGCAAAGGACGCCCGGATCTCCAAAATCCACGTTTTTAAGCACCCTGGAAATCGCTTCCGGGCCGATGCGTTAAAGGGCCGATTTCCTTGCGCGACAGCTTTAGCGAATACCGCAGCCCGTGATCCGACATTTCCAGCTTGGGGGAATGACCGACAAGCGGCGCCCCATCGACTCCGAGTATCATCGAACCGAAACCGTGACGGACAACATTTGAAGTTCGCCGCCGCCCCGACTCCAGCCATTCGAAGACGACGTCACTGCCGGCGTCCTCGGATGCCCAATTTACCTCGATCCGGCCTTCTGAATCGCCAAGTGCTCCATGTTTCATGGAATTGGTCGTGAGCTCGTGCACAATCATCGCAAAACTCTCGGCGGCGCCTCCCGACATGGAGACGGAAGGACCGCTCACCCCTATGTCACGTGTTCCCATATACGGTTGCAATTCCTGAACGACGAGATCGTGGAGCATCGCCGACTGGTTCCCCTTTGCTGAAAGGAGCAGATGCGTTGCCTCAAGCGCACGAATCCGGTCGATCAGCGTCTGCTTGTATTTGGCGATATTGTTGTCGGGAACATTGACCATGTTTACGAGCGCGGTGATCACCGGGAACAGGTTGCTGAATCTATGGCGTTGCTCAAGCATGATGCGCTCCCGCTTCTTTGCCGCGGCGCGCAGCAGTGTGGTTTGCCGTCGCTCGGTCAGGTCTGCGGCCACTCCAAGCCGCTGCGGGTGATTATCGTGTTTATCCTCCCTTCCGCGCAGAGCTACCCAGCGGATATGTCCGTCTGGCCGCCGGACGCGTATTTCAACGTCGTAGTTCGTGACCGGCCCGAGCTTTCTCGATGCTGCCAGCTTCGGCCAGTCCGCCGGATGAATGACGGCTGCCAATTCCTCCAAGGGGCGGCTGGCGGCTGGGGGCAGGCCGAGAATGTCCCAGAACGTGGCCGACCCTGTGACGATCCCCTCCTTGAGGTCGATCCGCCACGTGGCCAAGCGTCCGGCGGACAAGGCAAGATCCAGCCACTCTTTTTGGGCCCGGAGCGCTTCGTCTGCGGCTTGTCGCTCAGAAATATCGTCGACCACGACAAAGATGCTCTCGGGGAGGACCCCATCGGGCACGGATGACGACAGGGTCAGCCGGGCCCAGAATGCCGTGCCATCTTTTCTTAAGAGACGGACCTCCGAACCGAACGAGGCAGCGTCCTTGCCAAGGCCTGCCAACAATCGTGCCAGGGCGTCGCGATCATCTGGATGGACGAGTGTGTTGAGCTGCAACCGGGCGAGCTCTTCCTCCTTGTAGCCTGTCATATCACACAGACGTCTGTTGGACTGTAGAAGCTCGCCTTTCTCGTTTGTGTTTGCGAATCCCATGGCGGCACGTTCGAAGGCCCAGCGGTAGCGGCTCCCGGTTGCTTCGACGGCAGCCAGTCTGGCGTCTGCAACCTCATGCAAATCTTTTCGCAGCCGATGGAACGTTATGGCGATCACCCCGCCCGAGACCAGGAGCAGGATAGCGCGCGCCCAATCGTCGTTGGAAATCTGATCCAGCCCCCGCGCCCACAGGCCGACAGCTAGCATCAGAATCGTCGCCGCAAGCGTTGGGGCGCGGTCTTCAAGATAAGCAATTATAATAATAGCCGGAATAAATTCCAGAAAACTCGCGCTTTCTCCAATAGATGCTGACGTTTTTATTGCAAATGTCAGTGTAACTGACAGTACCAACAGAGACACAAGATGAGTCAGCATTCTGCCTGGCGGGCTCGAATTTGACCGAGGCGGACGCGATTTCATAGGCATAGACTACAACCTTCGGACTAGTCCGTCGAGACTAGAGCAAGAAACGTACAACCTAGTACGACTGCCGGATTGCCACATCCCTATCGTGGAGCGCATTTTATCAAGGGCGGGGGGAGCATGACTTCGGTCAGAACTCCTCAGAAGATACAGAGTTTCTAAATGGCGGGCGACATTTTTGTCAACTGCCATGCAGGAAACTGTTTTGTAAATCCCGAGTAGATTACTTCGGGCTGGCGAAACTTTTGGCAGGGGGTTAAAAAATGACACTGGTTGATAGGCATACCGAGGCCGCTAGCGGTCGATACATTGTGATGAGGACTAAGTATGACCGCGAGGCGAATGCGAGGCGGCCATCCTATACTTTTCCCTCGGATCGCGCATCAAATCGATCGGACGCAGAGGTCGGCGAGGCAAAGGTACGCAGTCTGGAATCCATCACGGGGATGCTTGATCGCATCGGCTGCGGCTATCTCATCCTGAACCGCGAACGAAAAGTCGTCGAATGGAACGCAGCCGCTCAAACCACGTTGGAGCGTCAGGGCGAAGCGGCTGAAACGGCAGGCGAGCTCTCGGCCGCTCTAAGGCGTCTGATCGCGAATGTTCCGGCCAATTTCGTGCCGGGCTCACTGTCGTGGGTTGTGATCCGCAGCGCGGGCGACAGGCCGGTGATATTGAACGAGACGGGGGCAATAGCACCTGACGGTACGAGCATCGTGGCGCTGCTCGACCGTGAGAGCAGGTCCGGGCCAAATCCGCACACACTTCAAAAGATGTTTGGCCTGACAGGCGCGGAAACGAACCTCGCTTTGCGCTTGGCCCAGGGCGATGCGCCCTTGGAGATCGCCCGCAGCTGGCGGCTCAGCCGCACCACCATTCGTTCCCAGCTTGCCTCGCTCTTCGCCAAGACCGAAACGAAACGTCAGGCTGAATTGGTCGCTCTTCTTGGGCGCATCTCGGTTCTGCCGTAAGAGCGCGGTTTTGAGCCCGTCGCCGGGCGGTGTCATCCGCCCGGCGACGAAGGCAATCGCACTCAGAACCGTTTTCAACATAGCTGAGCAGCTTATGGCGCCAATGCGCCCGGCCTCATAAGCCGGCGTACGATTTCAGCGGACGTAAACTCGGGATCCCGCGGAATTCGCCAGAGTCGAAACGAATTCGAAGGGCGACAATTCGAAAGGCCGACAAGTTGGACAATGATCCATACAACAAATCCACCCGATCGCAATCGGATCGCTCCGTGATGGGCTTGGCCCGCAAGGGTCCAATCGTTGTCACCGGCGCGGCCGGCTTCATCGGGTTTCACGTGGCCTTGCGGCTTCTGCATCTCGGTGTGGAAGTCGTGGGTGTCGATAATTTCACACCCTACTATGATCCAAGGCTCAAGGAAGCGCGATTTGCGCGTCTCTGTGCCGAACCGGGGTTCATTCCTTTGCGAATGGATCTGGCGGACCAGGCGCGCGTAAAGTCGCTTTTTTCAGAGTTTCGGCCGTCACACTTTGTGCATCTGGCGGCTCAGGCTGGCGTGCGTTATTCGCTTGTTGACCCGCACGCCTATGTGCAGTCGAATATCGTGGCATTTCTCAATGTGCTGGAAGGCTGCCGGCACGTCGGCGCCAGCCACCTCGTCTACGCCTCTTCGAGCTCCGTCTATGGCGCTAATCGGACGATACCTTTTTCCGAACACCATGGCGCCGACCATCCCGTCAGCTTCTATGCCGCAACCAAGCGTTCAAACGAATTCATGGCGCATTCCTACAGCCATCTGTTCGGCCTGCCCGCGACGGGACTGCGCTTCTTCACCGTTTACGGCCCCTGGGGCCGACCCGACATGGCGGTCTACATATTCACGCGGGCCATCATCGAGGGGAAGACAATCGAAGTGGCCAATGCCGGACGTGTCTGGCGGGACTTCACCTATATCGACGACATCGTCGAGGGCGTGGTTCGAACACTCGCCTCGCCGCCAAGCGCCGATCCGAATTGGAATGCTCATACCGCTGATCCGGCTACAAGTTCCGCGCCACATCGCGTCTACAACATTGGCAACGACCGGCCCGAGGAGATCAACCGACTGATTTCGATCATCGAAGCAGCCCTTGGCCGTCGTGCACTGCGCAAGGATGTGCCTTTGCCACCCGGCGACGTTCTGGAGACTCGCGCCGACGTCAGCGACCTTCGCGATGCCGTCGGTTTCGCACCGGCAACAACGCTCGAGGACGGCGTGCATCGTTTTGTCGAATGGTATCGACAGTTTCATGAAACCGATGCTGAGCCGCGCACCCAGCAACCGATCCTGATGCATGTGTGAGTAGCATCGGTCGCGTCCGTCGAGACGCGGCGATGCCCGAGCGCAGCGAATACGAAATTGAAATCAAAGCCCCCGCCGGCCGCAGCTTCAGAGCTGCCACGCCGGCGGGGGTTTTTCAGCTGAGATCTGACCAGAGCATGATGCCGAAAAGTGTGAAGCGGTTTTCGGACGACATCATGCTCTATCTCTTTGATTTAGAGCCGGATGATTTCAGGTCGACTTGACCTGAAATCATCCGGCTCTAGCGATCGTTCCCAGAGTGGACGTCCAGGTCACGCTCGGCCTCGGCCTCCGTTCGGAGGATCTGCTGCCCTCAATTCTGAGCCGCGGTCCAATCCCCCCGAAGCCGGCCAACGGCCTGCTTGAACATCCTTTGAATGGGCTTTGTCGTAAAACCCCTGCAACTGCTTGGAGCCTGATGTCAGTGTAAGAACCAGTATCGCAGCTGGCGGTTAACGGTGCCCGTTTTGAGCGAGATCAGCGCAAAGAGCAGCCCCGGCATGATTTTCAATCGTTTGCTGATAAAGATCGCCATGACCACATTCCAAACAGCCAGGGCAAGTGCCAGACCC
Source organism: Mesorhizobium sanjuanii (assembly GCF_002529485.1). NCBI lineage: Bacteria > Pseudomonadati > Pseudomonadota > Alphaproteobacteria > Hyphomicrobiales > Phyllobacteriaceae > Mesorhizobium > Mesorhizobium sanjuanii. The sequence continues at coordinate 9,456 of NZ_NWQG01000245.1, read as the reverse complement.
ACCGCAGCGCCCAGTGGGCCGTAGAGCTCGATCCCCACCGCACAGCCCAGGACGCCGGCGGCCGCGCCGATGATCATGGCTACAGCCGCCGCCCATTCGTTGCCGGTCATCGTCAACAAGTTCAGTTGCGGTCCGCAGAACGCGACAACGACATATCCACACATCAGGATCCGCGCGATGGGCGCTCCTGTGCTGAAATCGTCGCCGAACCAGCTCATGAGAGGTCTGACGATAACTACCAGCGGGATGGCCATCGCCAAGGCGCCGCCGGCCGATAGTATCGAGGCGCGTGAAAATAGCTGCTGCAGACCCTTGCGGTCGCCTTGGGCATGCAGGGCCGCCGCCGCGGGCGAAAACATCACCCCGACGGCAGCCACGGAAAGGCCCACAAGCAAGGCGACGTTCAGTCCCAGGGCGAAGATTCCGGCATCCTTGATATGACCTGTCCAGCCCAGGACCATGACGCCGGCGCGGTTGATGAAAACGTCAAGCCCGGCCATCAGCATGATCGGCGGAACCACGGCCCACCACTCTTGCGACGCGTCGCAGGGGTCGGTTTGCCGCAACCCGATCGGCTGAAACCGTGTCGCGAGGATATACACCAGCGCGACTGTAATGCCCGAGCTGATCAATACCGTCTTCATCACCAAGGTGGCGTCAAGGGTCCACGATCCCGACAAGGCCGCCAGTCCGAGCATTGTCAACAATAGACCGTCGCGCACGATTCGTTCCGGCAAAAGGGCCGAGACACCGCCGCCGAAAGAACGAACAAGTGTCGCCCCCAAGGCGTAAGCGGTGACCAGCGGCACTGCCGCCATGCCCAGAAGTTGGCTGATTTCAAGTTCCTTGTGGGAAGGATCTGAAAAGAAAAAGATCAAGGCCGCGCCTGTGATGCCGAACAGGGTTGCTGCTGCCAGCGCTCTTTGCAGGGCGAACCTGATTACGCCGTGCGCCAGGTCAAGCCGCCCTTTGGCCCTGTAGGCCGACACGAAGCGCAATAGCGATATGTTGAAACCAAGTGTTGCAAGGTAGGCAAGCACTGAGGTCCAGGACAGGACGTAGGAATAGATGCCATAGCTGGTGGAACCGACGAGGCGTGCAATCAACAATTGCGCCAGGCTGGTCAATCCTGCGCCACCGACATAGATCATCAGAGCAAAGATGGTGGCATAACCCAAGCTTCGGCCCATGTCCTGGTTGGGGCGCGAAACGGCATCTGCCGCGGCAAGAGAGATAGCAGGAGTTCGCGCCGTCTTCACCTCTCCATAGTCATCGACACTGGCCTCGAACACCTCACCATCCTGGCTGCCCTGGACCGCAGGTCGACCTCCGGCTTGCAGAATTTTTGAGATTATCTTCTGCTCGACACACTCGATGCCCTCCAACGAGGACCGATCATCGAGGGTGTTGATCGGAATGATTTGTCGGTCGGATCCTGCCAGAATGTCATTAATGCTTTGAAATAGCCCAAAAGCGCGCATGCTCGTGTCGAAATCCGCTTCGAAAATTCGCTCCCCTGGCGCCTCATGCTTCATCCGCTGCTGCAAGCGCGTCTCCACGATCGAGCGTGGCGCAACAACTCTGAGCGTGAAATCAGCGGTAGGCGCGAGGCTGAGGGCCTTTGCGAGGGCGGCCTTGTCCACGGTTCCATTGAACATTGCCAGTGATGCAACCGCCTGGACATAGCCCTGATCGAATATGATCACGTCTCTGGATTGCTTCGCCTCATCCCAGCGGCGCGAGAGTTTCAATATGTGCTGCCAGAGCCGAGCCCGCCATATTCGTTTTTTTGGCGGGATCATTCTTGTCATGGAAAGGGACGTCGAAAGGTCTTTGATTCTGCCTCTTGGAGAGAGCAATATTTTCAATGTTGAGAAAATTGCCGACAAGATCCTGAAAATGGCCAGAAAGATTCCAAGATCGACGCTCGACCCCCTCTCGCGAGGCGCGTGATTGGGGGCGACCCTGGCGTTGTACCCCTGCCCGCGCAGCCGCCGCGCAAGGGCGTGAGCAAAGGTGCTCTTGCCGGATCCAGGTGGTCCGAAGAGTTCAATAATCATGGGACAAATCCGATCGTGGCGATATCCGCGCGATTTCTGCGACTATCATTGCCTGGAAGTCGCGTGTGACGCTCACGACACTCTCTCGAGCAAGAGATCAGCGCTGTCACCGAAATGATAGCCGGCGTGCTTCTGGAGATCGACCTGCGTGAGCACGCTCCCGACAGGAACCGAAGTCGACGCATCGCTTGCAAGCGGCTCCAGAACACCGCGCGCGATGCTGCGTCGTGTCTTGCCCCAATGGATGGCGAAAAGAACAGCGTCAGCCCAGCTTGTCAGAAGCCCGGCCTCTGGTCCCGCAAGTCCCAGTGGTCCATTTATGATGACGACGCTATAGATCGACTGTAGCTCATCCGTGAACAGGGAACTGTCGGCCGTAGACAGCAGCGCCAGCAGATCCTCCGATGGCGCCAGAGCCATGAAGTCGATCCCGATCTCAGGCATTGCGACGGTTGCATCGTGCAAGGCACAGCGGTCACTCACATAGTCTCCGAAGAAATTGTGTGGCTTGTGCGCTGTGAACTCGTCCAGGAACTCGTTCGTGAGACGCGCGCCCGTGCCGTCAAGGTCGAGGAAAAGCACTCTGCCTCCCAGTCGGGTGGCTGCCAAGGCCAGGCTCCATGCAAGCTCGGTCTTGCCATCATCCTGTACGCTGGAAGTGACGAGAAGGACATGCGATGAGCGGTTCCTGGCCGGCTTGGGCGCTGCGGCGACAAGCAGGGACGTTATGGCGCGGCTGTATCTGGACTTCTGCTGGGCCAAAACCAGCTGCTGCAGCCGCTTAGCATGCATTGTGGGAGCTTGAGGTATCAACCCCAGGCAAGGAACCCCGAGCGCTGCTTCAGCTTCGGCCACGCCGCGCAAAGTCTGATCGAGGCGGTTGCGAAGAACGACAAAGACTCCGCCTATGAGGCCAAACAAGACCATGCCGGGCGGGATAAGGAAAATTGGCGACAACGTCCTTGGATTCGTCGGCGGCCATGCGGCTGAAAGGACCGACACTCCGGCCGAGGGCGATGCAATGCGCTGTTTCAACTCCTGCTGTTGCGTCAGGAGCTGATTGTATCGCTGCGTCAGGATGCTGACCTGCGGCTCAAGCGCACGCAGCCCGGACAGCCGGCCGGCTGTATCGGCCGCGACCGCATCGAGCACGTTCTTGCGTGTCTCCAGAGTCTTGATCTGGGTACGGTAGATCTCCGCTTCCGCGGCGATACGGGCAGTGCCTCGTTCTATCTCGAGGTTGATCGCATTGGTCAGATCATCATTGGCCGTGCCGCTGTCCTGGCGTACCGCCAGGTCGGCCAGCACCTGTGACCCCATGGCTTCGGCGAGTGCGGAGACCGACGCCCCTTGCTTTTGCAGATCCTGAATATTTTGAAGACGAGCTTCCGAGGCTGACAAATCCGCCCTCGACAAGGAAATCTGCTGACTGAGATCGGCCGTCTCCCTGGCGGCGCTGTCCGCGGCGCCTTGATCAACAGCGCCATGACTCAGCCGATACTTCTCAAGGCGATCGGTCGCTTCCGCCAGATCGCTTTGCACTCCAGGCAAGGCGGCAACGATCGAGGCGAGTTCCAGCTTGTCCGATGCCTGATGTCTGGTTGCGAGATCGTCGATGTACAATTGGGCGAAGGTATTAGCCACCATGGCCGCGCGCGTCGGATCGTTGTCGGTGAAGCCGACCGTGATCACTCTCGATCGCAGTTCCTGCCCAACCCTCAAGTCCTTTCGCAACGCCTTCAGTTCAGCCGCATCCAGGTCCTCCGGTTTGCTCTGCGGCCAAATTCTGCTGAACAGACCACTTGCAAAAGAGTGCGAATTCGATTGGCCGCCGTTAACGGGGTCGGGGCGAGCATCGCCGGTTCCGGAATCACTTTGTGCAACAGTGCCGTCAGCCTCCATCTTGCGTAATGCCGCCGCCACGCGACGCAGATGCCCTTGCGACGTGAGCGTGGTTATATTGTCGTCAATGGTGGCATCCAGCATCCCCGCATCCGTGCCGTTAGGCCCGATCCTGCCGGGAGCATCTAGAATGATTTGCGTGGTCGCCTCGAACTCGACAGAGCGAGCAAGACCCGCGAGTCCGGCCAAAACACCGCCCAGGACGACCATGCCCAGCAGGAACCATTTTCGTCTCGCGATGGTCGTGAGAAGTTGATGTAAGGGGTTCTCCGTGTCGACCTGCTCGCGCAGCGGCTGCCTCATACGTGGCTTGGTATCACGCGCGCCTAGATGCATTTCAGTCGCACGCGGAAGTTGAATGCGGCTGACTATGGAACCTTCCATCTTACACTCCTGCCAGTTCGAAAATGCGAGAAAGATCCTTTGCAGGCGCCGACGGGCGAGTGGCCTCGTTGCGCCACGCCTGGAACATCAATGCCGCCCACAAATCACGAGAATGGTCTTGCCTGCCGTCCATGTGATCTCGCCAGCAGGTCTCGACCTTTGTGAAATCGAAGATACCGTCTCCGGAGAGCCGCATATCGGCGATAAGATCGTTGGCCCAGATGCGCAGCGGCCCTCTCAGCCACGCGGCTATAGGAACGTCGAAGCCATGTTTTGGCCGATCGATCAGCCGCTCCGGAACATAGCGATGCAGCAATTGACGAAGGATCCATTTGCCTCTGCCGTGGCGAACCATCACATCCGCCGGCAGGCGCCAGGCGAATTCGACAACCCGATGATCGAGAAGCGGGCATCGTCCCTCGAGGCTGTTGGCCATGCTGGCGCGGTCCAGCTTCACCAGTATGTCGCCAGGCAGATAGCCAACCATGTCGTCGTACAGGAGACGCGACAGCAGGCCATCAAGCGGTGGCGTGCCATTGATCGATATAGGTGGTCTGTGGTGGGTGAGGTTCTCGGTCGATGATCCCGTTAGCCGCTGATACAGCTCATCCTCATCCGCCGCTGAGAGCAGCCGAGCCAAGCGATCCAGCCGGTCGCTGCGCAGTGCATGCCGGGCATGGGCCGAAAGCGGCAGCTTGCTGACGAGATCGTGACGGGCCGCACGAGCAAGCAATCCAATACCTGTCGCAAGTGCCTGACGCATCGGCAACGGCAGTCCATGCTGCCGGTTCACTCGGGCCGCCATGAGGTGGCGGGCGTAACCGGCAAAGCATTCGTCGCCACCGTCGCCCGACAAAGCCACCGTGACGTGCTGGCGAGCCAGCCGCGCAACGAGCAGAGTTGGTATCTGCGATTCGTCGGCGAACGGCTCGTCCCAGGTCTGTGGCAGTTCTGGGATGATGTCGCGAGCGGAGGCAGGCGAAAGATGAAGTTCCGTATGGTCGGTGCCCAGATGCCGGGCGACCTCTGCGGCGTGGGGCGCCTCATCGAACCCGCCTTCTCCAAATGCGATCGTGAACGTGCGCACAGGTTTTGAGGACTGAGCCTGCATCAGGGCCACAACAGCCGAGCTGTCGACGCCGCCGGACAGGAAGCCGCCCAGCGGCACATCGGCGACCATGCGTTGCCGGACGGCAAGTCTCAGCAGATCGTCGAGTTCATTTGTTAGTTCTTCGTCGGTGCCGGCGATTGGTTCCAGCCGACCTTTCTCTGCGACCTCGGCCAGCGACCACCACTGTCGGATGCGGTCCGAAAGGGACTCAGCACTGCGTGCCTTAGCGAAATCTGCAGCCGTCAGAGACAGAACCGAGCCGGGAGGCAGCTTGAACACGCCCTGCCAGATGCAACTGTTGTCCGGTACCCATCCCCTCGACAGCATCGCCGCCGCCGCATCGAGATTAAGCTCCTGACGGAAATCTGGAAAACGGTTGATTGCCTTCAATTCGGAGGCAAAAACCAGTGCCTCGCGTGTTGAGGCAATATAGAGCGGCTTTTTGCCCATTCGGTCGCGGGCAATATGAAGGGTCCTCGTCTTCCTGTCCCACAATCCAAACGCGAACATGCCGGCAAAGCGCTTGAGTGCGGTATCGAGCCCCCAATTCTCGATCGCGCACAGCATGACTTCGGTATCGCTGCTGCCGCGGAAACGATGGCCCTCGCCTTCAAGTTCGCGGCGCAAATCGTGAAAATTGTATATCTCGCCATTAAAGGTGATGACGTATCGGTCGCCGTCCGAAAGCATCGGCTGGTGTCCCGCCTCCGACAGATCGACGATGGCCAAGCGCCTGTGTCCGAAGGCAATGCCGGCTTCACGATCTGTCCAGAAGCCTTCGCCATCGGGCCCGCGATGGCGCAGCGCCGTCGTCATCTGCACTATTGCCCTCAGTGGCTTCGCACTGGTTGCATTAGGTGCAAGAAGAATTCCGGCAATCCCACACATCCCCGTTACCCCGCGTAGCTATAAGTTCGATTGGGGGCCACTGAAGCTGCTCGTGACGTTGAAACTGTTCGCGACGTTCCGACAACAAGGCATAGGGTGACCGCAAACCACACGATCGGGTGTCGGACGATCAGGTGCGGAAACCCATAAAAAAGGATCGACAACATCAACGCCAACAGGGCATCGGCCTTCGCACGCCAAGCGGCCAGGGTGGCTGAGCCAAGGATCCAGACCAGGGCCAGGACCGCAATCAAACCACCTTGAGTATACGTATCGAGATAAGTGCTGTGGGCCTCGAAAGGTTCGCGTCGAAACTGCTTATAGACCGCGAGCGGGCGGTCCACATGCGGGCCGGGTCCAAGGCCCAGAGACCCTGAAGTCACGCCCTTATGCAATGCATCGTTCCAGAGGATGAAGCGAAGTTCAGCAGTCTCCGTCGTCTCCTCGCCGCCCCCACCGCGGCTGAGGCTCTTGGCGATATCTTCGACGTTGCCAAACTCCGTGACAACGTAGGGTGCCATCGACATCCCGAGCGGAAGAAAGCCGATCGCCAACAGAAGACTCACCTGGCGGAAAACGGTGACTTTGTTGCCGGAAACGAACCATGTCCGAACACGCAACCCAAGAAATATCAGGAGGGTAAGGATGCTTGTAAGAAGAAAGGTATCACTCTTTGTCAGCTTCCCGACAAGGAAGATCAGACCAACGCTGCTTAACGCATATACCCGCGCCCATAGATTGCTGGTGGTCGTTGCAAGATACAAAGCCAGCGGACTAAAGAGCGCACAATAGAGCGCCAGTTGGTTCGGATTTTCGGACCAGCCGACGAAGCGATCCCAGAACCATGGGTCGACACCGGCTTGGTGAATAACCCCCCACCCGAGCGCCAACTGAAAGAGAAAGCACGCATCCGCTATGCCGATCACCCACCAGGCGGTGCGACGTAGATGTAGTTCGGCTTCGGGCTCGGCTGCGGAGAGGCAGGTGACGCAGGCCAACAGCACATAGGCTGTCATATCGTGGACAGGCGCCGCAAGCAGTTCAACCGAGGTCAATAAGCCAGTGATGAGACCGACCCCCCAGGCAAAGGTCATGATCACCCAGAAGGTCACAAGTTGGTACAGGGCCGGCGTGGCCTCCAGGCGACCACCCATGATTATGCGGCCGATCGACAGCATGATCCAAAGCGACAGCAGCAATTCGGTATATCCGAAAGGCATCCCTGGAATGCTGAGCTGCGCGGCATAGGCCATCGCAATGCCGCCGGCCAGCAACGCGTCCCGGATCATTGGCGTACCCCACCCAATCCCGGATCCGCGGCATTCTCTTCGAGCAAGATCGGGGGCACAGGTCGAGCCGGAGCGCCGTGGGGTTTGGCGCCAAGGACATCCTTGTACAGATCGCAATACTGGTCGACCACCCAGGGCAGCGAGAACTGCTCCCGGACAAGCTCGACGGAACGACCGCCCATGAGCTTTCCGCGCTCGCGGTCGGAAAGGACGTCTATTATTCGAGACGCCAGGTCATCGGCATCGTGCGGCGGGACGAGATAGCCGTTCCATCCGTCTTTAACCACGTCGTTGCAGCCAGGCATTCTCGACGCGACGATGGGCAACCCTGCCAGTCCTGCCTCCAGCAGGACGCGCGGGATCCCCTCCCGATATTCCGTGGGAAAGGCGAACATATCGGCCATGCCGAGAAGGGCGGGAACATCGCGGCGCGGACCCAAGGCGATGGCATTGGGAGCACAGCGATCGATCTCCGCTTTATCGACGGCAAATGGGCCCTCGGATTCCCAAGGGCCGACGAGCACGAAACGCGCATTGGGCCTTTTGGACAGGATCTGTGGGATTGCTTTGAGAAGTGTCGGTATACCCTTCTGGCGGGTCAGCCGACCGACAAAAATGACGACTTCGGCGGACTGGTCGAGCCCGAGCTCTTCACGCATTTTCATCGCCGGCGGGGCAAGATGCCTTGCCATGGCGAACGCATCGACATCGATTCCTGAACTGCGGATGAGCCGCCCGCTGTCGCGTCGGATCAACCTGCAGCGCTCAAAGAAGGCCTGATCATCTCGATTTTGGAACACTGTCGCTGCAGTCCAGAAGGAGACAAGCCATTGCAATCCGCAAAAGACTGGACGCAGAGCCAGAGCGCGCGGCTCCAGCGATGAGAATGTCCAGCCCAGGCCATTGATCGTGCGGATGACTGGAAACCGTCCGCGCACCGCAAGCGGCGTCAGCAGGTTCGGTTTGGTGTCGAAGCTTTGGACAACGTCCGGCTGGAGTTCCGACATCAATTTTCTAATCGTTCTGACAGTGCCCCATTGTCCACCGCCACTGGAAAATCGGTCGAAACCGTATTGTCGATGCGGAATGCCATGCCGCGAAAACGCGGCGTCACTGCCGCTCGATACCGCAGTGACCCGAAAACCCTTTTCGCGCAACGACATCAGGAACGGGATCCTCAAGGCATGATCCTCGCCCCCGACACATACGAGATGCGGATTCATCCTCCCTCCCCTGACCCTGCGCCATACCCCAATAGCGGGCAGTGGCCGGCTTTCGATTCTGCTTTCATGCTCTTGGTTCGCCATTTGTGCGCATATGTCGCCAAGGTCACGGTAGGGGCAGGCTGGTCTACTGTCCTCGTCTGTTTAGATGAGGCAAATCGGTTTGGATCGCGTCGCGGCATCACACTTCGGCAAGCCTTGGCGTGGATCAACTGGCCGAGTTGGGAAACTCACCGCTTGACGCGCTTGCAACAACCGTGTGGCTGGTCTTTGCAACGCATATTCTGTCGCGCGTGGCGACGCGTGGGAGGAACCACTTCGCGAGCTTCCGCTGGTGAGGGCAATCAAAAACCGCGCTTCGACAATCATACCGCTGCCGGTGCCCCGGCATTCGCTCAAATCGAATCTCGATTCGCCGGCTGAACCTATGCACCGTCGGTAACTTCAGCTGAGACCGAGCGGGAGCCAGTATCTGCCATCTACGTCCACAACAAATTCAGTCGCGATGGTGAGGATGCAATCAGGTGCACACCCTGCTTTAATCTCTGCCGACTTTGCCGGCAGTCCGACAGATTTCGCGCAAACACTAACAATGAATT
>NZ_NWQG01000244.1:0-9256 GCF_002529485.1 Mesorhizobium sanjuanii | reverse complement strand
CCATCTGGCTGAGCGTACAGAAGGCGGCGGTCTCGGCGTCGTCGGCGGCGGTGGCCTCGCCGTCGACATACACGGCGCCGAACACTGTCAGGAGATAGTCGACCGGATGGTTCTCGTCGCTGCCATCGATGTGGATTTCCCGAAGCGGGCGATAGTCCTCGGCCCGCAAGCCGGTTTCCTCCAGCAGTTCGCGGGCCGCTGCGTCCTCCAGCGTCTCGCCGGCTTCGACCTTTCCGCCCGGGAAGGCGTAGAGGCCTTGCGAGGGCGACCTGGCTCGCTTGACCAGCAGCACCGTGTTCCCACGCACGACGGCGACCGAGACTGCGGGAATGATCCTGCGTGTTTCCATGAGTTCCCGCTTGATAGACATAGCCGTTGTGGACCGGCCGTCGGTGAACAGCTTTAGCGGTTGCGAAAGGCGGGTTCCATCGCCACTTTCACATGTCACCAATTCGAAAGTTGAATTCATGTGCGGACGCTTTGCCCTGACCGCCACACCGGACCAGACCGCTGCCTTCCTCGGCCTGGCGGAACTGGAGGACTTTCCGGCCCGCTACAACATCGCGCCGACGCAGCCGGTGCTGATGGCGCTCGCCGGTCCACCGCTTGCGCCGGGTTCGAACCTGCCTGACAGACAAGCGATGCTGGTGCGCTGGGGACTGATTCCGACCTGGGTGAAAGACACCAGAGCCTTTCCGCTGCTATTCAACGCGCGCTCGGAAGGAGCGGTGGAAAAGGCCTCGTTTCGTGCCGCCATGCGCCACCGCCGCGCTCTGGTGCCGGCATCCGGTTTCTACGAATGGCGGCAAACCGGTGGCAAGAGGGGGCAGCCCTATTGGATCAGGCCCAGGCATGGCGGGCTGGTCGCCTTCGCCGGGTTGATCGAGACCTATGCCGAACCGGGTGGTTGTGAAATGGACACCGGCGCCATCCTGACCGTCCATGCCAATGCCGACATCGCCCACATCCATGACCGGATGCCGGTGGTGATCCACCCGCAGGACTTCGCCCGCTGGCTGGACTGCCGCATGCTCGAGCCGCGTGACGTTGCCGACATGTTGCGGCCGGCACAGTCCGATTTCTTCGAGGCGATTCCGATTTCCGACCTTGTCAACAAGGTCGCCAACACCGGACCGGAGATTCAGAAGAGGGGCGTCGTCGGGCCGGAGCCCGTGAAGGTCAGGCGCCAGAAGCCCGGCGCGGACGACAGTCAAATGACCTTGTTCTAGCTGCTATTTTCGGCGCCTTTTGGCACCCTTGCCGGCGCATGGCGTCGGCTGGACGTCGCCTCAGGCAGCGCGGGGTGATGTGATCTTCTGTGCCGGCTTTTTCTTCTTCGCGGTGTGCAGAAGGGCGGCGACGATCGCGGCCGGTCCGATCGCCCGGTACTGGCTGGCCAGCATCGGTTGCTTGGCGCGGTTGGCTTCCTGCTTGGTTCGAGGCATTGTTTTCTCTTCCCTGGGTAAGTCTCGTGTCTGCGTTTGCTGGTCGAATCCGACCAAATCGTGACGTTTGGCGATCTAGCCGGCGAATGTTTCATGACTGTGCCGACATGTTTAATAAAATGTTTCAGTGCATCATCACCTGTGATCCAGCGACGCTTTTGCTTGCTGTTGCGACTTGACGGCAACACCGGGTGAGGCGATAAAGCCGCCATGAAAACGTCTTTCGCCATTTGTGGCATTTGCATTATTGGCTAGCCTCGCGCTGGTCCGGACGTTTTCGCCTCATCTTTCCCTAGAGTGGACAAACGCCCCGGCCAGCAGGCTGGAGCCTGGTTTGTGTCTCCGCGCAACACCGGCTTCATCCAGAAACCAACGACCGGGAAGGCACGAATGTCTGACGCATCGAAGGGCCTGCGCCTCTACAACACGCTGACGCGGACGAAGGAGGATTTTGTTCCGATCGATCCGCGCAATGTGCGCATGTATGTCTGCGGCCCGACGGTCTACGACTTTGCCCATATCGGCAATGCGAGGCCGGTGATCGTCTTCGATGTGCTGTTCCGTCTGTTGCGCCAACTCTATGGCGAAAAGCACGTCACGTATGTGCGCAACATCACGGATGTCGACGACAAGATCAACGACCGCGCCCTGCGCGATTTCGGCGCCGAGATCGCCTCGGGAAAGCTGTCGTTGAACGAGGCGATCCGAAGGGTAACCGAAAAGACCGCCGATCAGTTCCACAAGGACGTGGCGATGCTCGGCTGCCTCGAGCCGACGGTCGAGCCGCGCGCCACCGAATTCGTCGAACCCAGGCCCGACGGCAGGGCCGACATGATCTCCTTGATTCAACGCTTGATCGAACGCGGCCATGCCTATGTTGCGGCGGCCGAAGTTCTGTTCGACACCGCCTCGATGCCGGACTACGGGCAGTTGTCGAAGCGCAATCTCGATGAACAGCAGGCCGGCGCCCGCGTCGCCGTCGACGCGCACAAGAAGAGCCCAGGCGATTTCGTTTTGTGGAAACTGTCGTCACCGGAAGAGCCCGGCTGGAATTCGCCATGGGGCAGGGGCCGTCCGGGCTGGCACATCGAGTGCTCGGCGATGTCGGCCGCCTATCTCGGCGAGGTCTTCGACATCCATGGCGGCGGGCTCGATTTGATCTTCCCGCACCACGAGAACGAGATTGCCCAGTCGCGCTGCGCCCACGGCACCGAAACGATGGCCAAGGTGTGGATGCACAACGGCTTCCTGCAGGTCGAGGGGCAGAAGATGTCCAAGAGCCTGGGCAATTTCTATTCGATCAACGAACTCCTGGAGACCGACATCTTTGGCGGCCGCAAATGGCCGGGCGAGGTGCTCAGGCTGGCGATGCTGATGACGCACTACCGCGAGCCGATCGACTTTTCCGTGCGCAAACTGGAAGAGGCGGAAAACACCCTGCGCAAGTGGAAGCGCGCCGCGGATCTGGCGCCGGCGGCAGCACAGCAATTGCCGGCGGCCATGGTGGACGCCCTGTCGGACGATCTTGCCACCTATGCCGCCTTCCAGGTGCTGACGCAGCTTGCTGGTGAAGCGGCAGAGGGCAACGATGCCGCCGCTTCGCTGAAGGCCGCGCTTCTGTTCCTAGGCTTCGATGTCGGTGCGGCCAAGGTCGATGAAGGCGAGATCGACAAGGCCATCGCCAGGCGCCTGGAACTGATCGCCGCCAAGAACTGGGCCGAAGCCGACCGCATCCGCGACGAACTGCTGGCGCTGGGCGTGCAGTTGAAGGACGGCAAGGATCCGATCACCGGCGAACGCGTGACCACCTGGGAGGTAAAAAGATGATCGACCATCTCGGCATCACTGTTGCCGATTTCGACGCTTCGAAGGCGTTCTACGACAAGGCGATGGCGCCGCTCGGCGCCTCGCTGCTCTATATGGTGCCCATGGAGTATACGGGCGGAGCCAGGATCGGCGGCTACGGCCGCGACCGGCCGGTGTTCTGGATGAGCACCGGCAAGGACAAGCCCCGTGACCATCAGCACGTCGCCTTCACCGCGCGCAGCCGCGCCGAGGTCGACGCCTTCCACGCCGCGGCAATCGCCGCCGGCGGCAAGGATAATGGCGGGCCGGGCCTGCGCCCGCACTACCACCCGAATTATTACGGCGCCTTCGTCTTCGATCCAGACGGCAACAATGTCGAGGCGGTTTGCCATGCTCCGGAGTGACCTGCAATGAGCCTCGACAACCGGCCGGTCTATACCGGTGGCTGCCAGTGCGGCGCGGTGCGCTTCCGCGTCGAAGGCGCACTGGGTGACGCCTCCGTCTGCCATTGCCGCATGTGCCAGAAGGCGAGCGGCAATTTCTACCTGCCGCTGGTGTCCGTGCGTGGCGCCAAGCTCGACTGGACGCGTGGCGAGCCGAAACGCTTTCGCTCTTCCAGCGCCGCGCTACGCGGCTTCTGCGCGGAATGCGGCACGCCACTGACCTTCGAGGCGCCCGACGGCGTCGCGCTTGCTATCGCCGCCTTCGACGATCCGGCCGGCATAGTGCCGACCATCCAGTGGGGCACCGAAGCAAAACTCGCCTATGTCGATCACATCCACGAATTGCCGGGCGAAGACACCATGGCCGACATCTCGTCGGCTCCCTATCTCGCCGAACTCGTCTCCTACCAGCATCCCGACCACGACACCGAACAATGGCCGCCAGAGGAAAGATCATGACCGAGAAAGTTCGAACCGGCGGCTGCCAGTGCGGCGCCGTGCGCTTCCGCATCAAGGGCGCGCTCGGCCGCCCGTCCATCTGCCATTGCCGCATGTGCCAGAAACAGTTCGGTTCGTTCTTCGGCGCTTTGGTGACGGTGCCCAAGGACGGCGTCGAATGGACCCATGAGGAGCCGAGCTATTTCCAGTCGTCGGTCAATATCGATCGCGGCTTCTGTGCCCGCTGCGGCACGCCGTTGACCTACCGTCAGCCCGGCGGGCTCGAAATCGCCATCGGCGCTTTTGACGACCGCTCCGACCTCGCACCGCGGATCCAGGTTAATTACGCCGCCAGGCTGCCCTGGGTCGAGACCATCTTCGATGCGCCGGTCCATGACGATCCGGATTATTACGCGAGGCAGGAGCAGATCATCTCCTTCCAGCATCCCGATCACGAGACGACCAACTGGCCGCAGCAGGGCCTGAAACTATGAGCCCAGAAGCTGTAAACAACGAATTGCGTACCCTCTATCCCGAGATCGAGGCCTTTCAGTCCGGCATGCTCGATGTGGGCGATGGCCATCAGGTCTATTGGGAGCGCTGCGGCACCAAAGGCGCCAAGCCGGCGGTGTTCCTGCATGGCGGTCCGGGCGGCACCATCTCGCCAAAGCACCGGCGGCTGTTCGATCCGAGGCTTTACGACGTCGTCCTGTTCGACCAGCGCGGCTGCGGCAGGTCGACCCCCAACGCCTCGCTCGAGGCCAACACCACCTGGCACCTGGTCGCCGACATCGAGCGCCTGCGTCAGATGTGCGGCTTCGACAAATGGCTGGTCTTCGGTGGCTCGTGGGGCTCGACGCTGGCGCTCGCCTATGCCGAGACGCACCCCGAAAGGGTCAGCGAACTGGTTGTGCGCGGCATTTACACGCTGACGCGCGCCGAACTCGAATGGTACTATCAATTTGGCGTCTCGGAGATGTTTCCCGACAAGTGGGAGCGCTTCCTGGCGCCGATCCCCGAGGCCGAGCGCGGCGACATGATGGCCGCCTACCGCAAGCGGCTGGTCGGCACCGACCGCAAGGCGCAGATCGAGGCTGCCCGCGCCTGGAGCCTGTGGGAAGGCGAGACGATCACGCTGCTGCCGGACCCCGAAACCAGTGGTCCGTTCGGTGAGGACGACTACGCCGTCGCCTTCGCCCGCATCGAGAACCACTATTTCGTCCATGCCGGCTGGCTGGAGGAAGGGCAATTGCTGCGCGATGCGTACAAGCTTAGGGACATTCCCGGCACCATCGTCCACGGCCGCTACGACATGCCATGCCCGGCGCGCTACGCCTGGGCGCTGCACAAGGCGTGGCCAAAGGCGGATTTCCATCTGATAGAAGGCGCCGGCCATGCCTATGCCGAGCCCGGCATTCTCGACCGGCTGGTTCGGGCAACGGATCGGTTTGCGGGGAAATGACCATGGCTCGCGATCGCCTCTACCTCTTCGATACCACACTCCGCGATGGCCAGCAGACGCCGGGCATCGACTTTTCGGTGGAGGACAAGATCGCCATTGCCAGGCTGCTCGACGCGTTCGGCCTCGACTATGTCGAGGGCGGCTATCCCGGCGCCAACCCCACCGACACCGCCTTCTTCCAGAAGAAGCGCACGGCCAGCGCCAAATTCGTCGCCTTCGGCATGACCAAGCGGGCAGGGGTGTCGGCTTCCAATGACCCGGGACTGGCGGCACTCGTCCAGTCGCAGTCGGACGCCATCTGCTTCGTTGCCAAGAGCTGGGACTATCATGTCCGTGTCGCGCTCGGCTGCACCAACCAGGAGAACCTCGACTCCATCAAGGCCTCGGTCGAAGCGGCGGTTGCCGCCGGCAAGGAAGCGATGGTCGACTGCGAGCATTTCTTCGACGGCTTCAAGGCCAATGCAGCCTATGCGCTGGCTTGCGCAAAGACCGCCTACGAGGCCAGCGCGCGCTGGGTGGTGCTGTGCGACACCAATGGCGGCACGCAGCCCTCGGAAGTCCGCGCCATCGTCGAGAAGGTCATCGCTTCGGGTATTCCGGGCGACCATCTCGGCATCCATGCCCATGACGACACCGGCCAGGCGGTGGCGAATTCGCTTGCTGCCGTCGAGGCCGGCGTGCGCCAGATCCAGGGCACGCTGAACGGCATCGGCGAGCGCTGCGGCAACGCCAATTTGATCTCGATCGTGCCGACACTGGCGTTGAAGCCGGCTTTCGCCGACCGCTTCGAAACCGGCATTTCGGCCGAGGCGCTGACCGGCATATCGCGCCTGTCACGTGCATTCGACGAATTGCTGAACCGCGCCCCGGAAGCGCAGGCGCCCTATGTCGGGGCGTCGGCCTTCGCCACCAAGGCGGGCATCCATGCCTCCGCACTGGCCAAGGAGCCGGCGACCTATGAGCATGTACCTCCGGAAGCCGTCGGCAATCGGCGCCGCGTCATGGTCTCGGACCAGGGCGGTAAGGCCAATTTCCTCGCCGAGCTGAAGCGGCGCGGCATCGACGTGCCGAAGGACGACCACCGGCTTGATGCGCTGATATCAGTGGTCAAGGAACGTGAGGCCGATGGCTACGCCTATGAAGGCGCCGACGCGTCTTTCGAGCTTTTGGCGCGCAAGATGCTGCATGGCCTGCCGGAGTTCTTTAGCGTCACCTCGTTCCGCTGCATGGTCGAGCGCCGCTTCGACGCCAACGGCAATCTGAAGACGGTCTCCGAGGCGATCGTCAAGGTGCTGGTCGAGGGCGAGGAGAAGATGTCGGTGGCCGAAGGACACGGCCCGGTCAACGCGCTCGACATCGCGCTGCGCAAGGATCTCGGCAAATACCAGAACGAGATCGCCGACCTCGAACTCGCCGACTTCAAGGTGCGTATCCTGAATGGCGGCACCGAGGCGATCACCCGCGTGCTGATCGAGTCGCATGATTCGACCGGCGCCCGCTGGTGGACGGTCGGCGTCTCCGAAAACATCATAGACGCATCCTTCCAGGCCTTGATGGATTCGATCGTCTACAAGCTGATGAAGAACCGCGAGATGGCCGGGCTGGTGGCGGCGGAATAGTCTTGAACCCACCTTAAACGTTGCGGCCCAGCCGCGTGACGACGAAGAAAACGATGGCCGCCACCGCGAAGGAAAACAG
The DNA here is from genome assembly GCF_002529485.1 of Mesorhizobium sanjuanii. Lineage (NCBI taxonomy): Bacteria > Pseudomonadati > Pseudomonadota > Alphaproteobacteria > Hyphomicrobiales > Phyllobacteriaceae > Mesorhizobium > Mesorhizobium sanjuanii. The sequence goes on along the minus strand of NZ_NWQG01000244.1, from coordinate 1,964 downwards.
GGTGACGATCCAGAAGCCGGAAGGCGTTTCCAGGAACGGCAGGCCGCCGACATTCATGCCGAACAGGCCGGAGATGATGGTCATCGGCAGCAGCACCGCCGTCATCACCGAGAGCACATAGAGCAAGCGGTTCGACTCTGTCGTCAGCTTGGCCATCAATTCGTCCTGCAACAGCCGGGCGCGCGCCTGCAATTGTTCGCCGTCGTGGTAGAGCGTATGCGCCCGGTGCGACAGCCGCGCGGCCATGTCGTTGATCGTGTCGGGCAGATCGTTGCGATGCGAATGGTCGAGATGGCGAAACAGATTGCTCAGCGTCGCCATCTGCCGGTGGATCACCACCAGATGCCGGCGCGCGTCGACAAGCGCCTGCCGCTCATTGTGCCATGCGTCGCAGACGATACGGTCCTCGATGCCGTCGAGCGTGTCGCCGAGGCGGGTGAGTTCCGCCACCATGCCGTCGAACGACTGGCCAACGACGGCCTCGATCAGGTCGGCCGGCGAGCGGAACTTGCGCGATCCGTTTTCGATCGCCTTGCGGATATTGTCGACCGACTGCAGCGGTTGCTTGCGGGCGCCCACCAGCATCGTCTCGTTGAGGGCGAAGCGGAAATGACCAAGTCCGCCCGCTTCCGCAGAATAGTCGTGGCGCAGGTCCGGCAGGTCGCCATAGAGCCAATCGTCCTCGAGGTCGATGTGGCAGCCATGGCTGGCGGACAGGAAGGCTTCGCGCACCGGCGGCGGCAAAGCCTGATCGGCGGCGATCTCGTGGCGAGCGCGCATGTCGGAGAGCTGGTAGCTGCGCCAGGTCCAGTGCGCTTGTGCGGCGTCCTTGGTGCGCGCGCCCTCGGCGGTGAAGTGATAGATGAAGAACAGCCCGTGCTCGTCGGGCAGATAAGGGGACAGGTCGGTGCCTTCCGCATTGAGGGCGATGTTCATCGTCGCTTCGCCAGTTTCTTGAACAAAGCACCGCGCGAGTGGCGGCTGGCTCTGAATCCTAGCATGGCCGCTGCCGGTTTTGTGTGACGGTTTTTTGACAGTCGAGGGCAGTAGGGCAGTAGTTAGATGGCGGTTCGAGCGCCCTCTGAACATATTGCCCTACTGCCCTACTCCCCTACATTTTGTCGATCACCGACTGCACGCCCTCGGTTGGCGCATCGACCGAGGATCCCGCCACCATGATGGCGGCGACAATGGCTTCAGGGTCGTCGACCACCAGCGGCTTGACCCGCTGGGCGGTGTGGATGAAGCCTTCGGCCGACATGTGGTCGAGCAGCGAAAGCATCGGATCCCAAAACCCCTTTATGTTGGCGAAGACGATCGGCTTACGGTGGTGGCCGAGCTGACCCCAGGTCATGATCTCGACGATCTCCTCGACCGTGCCGATGCCGCCCGGCAGCGCCACAAAGGCGTCGGATTTCTCGAACATCCTGTGCTTGCGCTCGTGCATGTTGTCGGTGATCACCAGTTCATCGAGCTTGTCGAGGGCGTTCTCGGTTGCTTCCCTGTTGATCAGGAAGCGGGGAATGATGCCGGTCACCTTGCCACCGGCCTTGAGCGCGCCATCGGCGACGGCGCCCATGATGCCTTTGGTGCCGCCGCCATAGATCAGACGCAGGCCGGACCGGGCAATCGAGCGGCCAAGCAGGTGCCCGGCCTTGGCGTAGGTTTCATCACGGCCGGGAGACGAGCCGCAATAGACGCAGACGGATCGAATCGTGTTCATGCCGATGATTGGTGATTGGGTCTGAAAGCGTGGTCAAGACCGAAGCGGGCTTTTTCTTGTCGGTCTCGGCAAAACAGGCTAGACCGGCATTAGGTGGCTAAGGGGCAGGCAACTATGGCAATTAACCCATTAAAGGCGTTCTTGTTCGCGGCAGGTGGCTCGGTGGCCGCGGCGGGAACCGCCTATGTGTCGGGCGCGCTCGACCCGTATCTCAATCGCACGCCGCCGGGGGAAGTGGCGG
>NZ_NWQG01000243.1:0-855 GCF_002529485.1 Mesorhizobium sanjuanii | reverse complement strand
GCCCCGGCACCCGATGCGGCGGCACCTGCTGCACCCGCCGCGACCGGTCCTATCGCGCCGACCTTCGACATCGTTCGGGTCGAAAGCAACGGCTCCATCGTCATCGCCGGCAATGCGGTGCCCAACGCCAAGGTCGAGGTCCTCAATGGTTCGACAGTTCTCGGCTCGACAGTCGCAGGTTCGGATGGCGCCTTTGCCATCGTTCTCGACAAGCCGCTGAAGCCTGGCGACTATACGATCACGTTGCGCTCGACTGGCACTGTGGTGATCAACTCGGCACAGACCGCTGTTGTCTCGATTCCCCAGAATCCGACGGGCCAGGTGCTGGCCATGGTCGAGGAACCAGGCAAGCCATCTGAGCTGCTCACGGTTCCCGCGCCCGAGACAAAGCCGCAAACACCGCCCGCCGGCGAGCAGGCGGCTGCTCCGGCGACGGAAGCGCCCGCCGCGACGCCCATGCCGGCCCAACCGGCGCCCGCCGCCCCGGCTGTGGTGGAAGCCGCGCCCGCGCCGGCTCCGGCAACACCTCCGGCACCTGCCACGCCGGGGGCGGAACCCAAGATCGTCGTCGAGGCGGTCGAGATCGACGGCAACAAGATCTTCGTCGCCGGCATCGCCGATCCCGGCCGCAAGGTCCGCGCCTATGCCAACGACGTTCTGCTTGGCGACGCGAAAACCTCGCCCGATGGCCATTTCCTGGTCGAGGCGACGCGCAACATTCCGGTCGGCTCCTACACCATCCATGTCGATGCCCTGGATTCCGGCGGGGTCAAGGTGGTGGCTCGCGCGGCCGTGCCGTTCGAGCGCGAGCCGGGTGAGGCGGTCGCCGCCGTGGCGCCCGCCGAGGTCAAACCA
>NZ_NWQG01000242.1:0-7762 GCF_002529485.1 Mesorhizobium sanjuanii | reverse complement strand
GCCGGCGGTCGCCGGCGCCGAAGCATCCGCGGCACCCGCAACAGAGCCTTCCACGCCGCCCGCCGTTGCTGCCACCGATCCGGCTGCACCTGCGCCCGAGGCGCCGGCCGACATTGCCACGGCGACGCCGCCAACTGAAGTTCCCGCGACGGTGGCGCCCAAGCTTGAGCATGCCGACAGCGCCGTTATCATCCGCCGCCACGACACGCTGTGGCGGATTTCGCGGCGGGTCTACGGCCAGGGCATGCGCTATTCGACCATCTACCTTGCCAACCAGGATCAGATCGCCGATCCCGACCGCATCTGGCCGGGGCAGGTGTTCAAGGTTCCGGAAAAGTCGAAGGAAGGCGAACCCGCCAACCTCAAGGCAATGGGCGACCAGATGACGACAGCTCCGGCGAAGACAGAGTAGAAATCTCTTTTCTTCTTCCCAAGGTCTTGAAGAAATTTCATTCATCGTCTATCGCCGATAGACGATGAATTCTCTCGTGATTGAGACCCGGAACACCTGCGGCTTCGCCGACAGCCAGGCCGTTGCCGCCAAGCTCGCCGCGCTTTCGCATCCGGCCCGCATCGAGATTCTCAAACATCTGTCGGCCAGCCACTCGTGCTGCTGCCGGGAGGTTGTCGACCATCTCGACCTGGCGCAGTCCACCGTTTCCCAGCATCTGAAGATACTGGTCGACGCCGGTCTGGTCCGCTACGAGCCCGATCGCCAGCGTTCGCGCTATCAGGTCGACCGCGATGCGCTCGCCGGTCTTTCAGCGTCGCTGACCACGCTCGTAAATTCCTGCTGCTCCGGCTGCTGAGATCAGGGCAAGAAAATGGCCGAAAAAACCGTCTCCGAGTCCGGCTCGACCTTCGATACATTGCGCAATCTGTGGCCGTACATGTATCCGGCCGACCGCCCGGACCTGCGTTGGCGTGTAACCTGGGCGACCCTGCTGCTTGTCGTCGCCAAACTCGTGCTCGTCGCCGGGCCTTACTTCTTCAAATGGGCAACGAACGCGCTGGCGGGGCAGGGCGCGGCCCTGCCGCCATTGTTGCCAGCTTTCCTTTTGGCGCCGGTCGCTCTCGTGATCGCCTATAATTTTCTGCGTCTCGTACAGCTCGGCTTCAACCAGTTGCGCGACGCGCTGTTTGCCCGCGTCGGGCAGTATGCGGTGCGCCAGCTCGCTTTCCGCGCCTTCGTCCACATGCATGAGCTGTCGCTGCGCTTTCACCTGGAGCGCCGCACCGGCGGCCTGTCGCGCATCATCGAGCGCGGCACCAAGGGCATCGAGACGATCGTTCGCTTCATCATGCTCAATACGGCGCCGACCATTCTCGAATTCGCGCTGACAGCCGGGATCTTCGCCTTCACCTATGGCTGGAAATACGTCGCCGTCGTTGCCGTGACCGTATGGATCTATGTCTGGTTCACGGTGAAGGCGAGCGACTGGCGCATCACCATCCGCCGCGACATGAACGACAGCGATACCGACGCCAACACCAAGGCGATCGATTCGTTGCTCAATTTCGAAACGGTCAAATATTTCGGCAACGAGGCGATGGAGGCCGAGCGCTTCGACCGCTCGATGGCGCGCTACGAGGTCGCCGCGACCAGGATCTGGACCTCGCTCGGCTGGTTGAATTTCGGCCAGGGGGTGATCTTCGGCCTGGGTACGGTTGTCGTCATGTGCATGTCGGCGCTGGAGGTGCAGGCCGGCACGCAGACGGTCGGCGACTTCGTCTTCATCAACGCCATGCTAATGCAGCTTTCGGTGCCGCTCAACTTCATCGGCTTCATCTATCGCGAAATCCGCCAAGGGCTGACCGATATCGAGCAGATGTTCGACCTGCTCGATGTCCGCCAGGAGATTGTCGACAAGCCGGACGCCAAGCCGCTCGCCGTCTCGGCCGGCAAGATCGAATTCCGCGACGTGCATTTCTCCTACGATCCCAACCGCAAGATCCTCAAAGGCGTCAGTTTCGAGGTCCCGGCCGGCAAGACGGTCGCCATCGTTGGACCATCGGGTGCTGGCAAGTCGACCATTTCGCGGCTGCTGTTCCGCTTCTATGATGTCCAGGATGGCCAGGTGCTGATCGATGGCCAGGATGTCAGGGACGTGACGCAGGAGAGCCTGCGCGCGTCGATCGGCATGGTGCCGCAGGACACCGTGCTGTTCAACGACACCATCGCCTACAACATCCGCTACGGCCGCATCGATGCCAGCGAGGAAGACGTGCGCAAGGCGGCCGAGCTTGCCCAGATTGGGCCTTTCATCGAGCGGCTGCCCGACGGCTACCGTTCGATGGTCGGCGAGCGCGGACTGAAGCTTTCCGGCGGCGAGAAGCAGCGCGTGGCGATCGCCCGCACCATCCTGAAGGCGCCGCCCATCCTGATCCTCGACGAGGCGACCTCGGCGCTGGACAGCCACACCGAGCAGGAAATTCAGGCCGCACTCGATCTTGTCAGCAAGGGCCGCACGACCATCGTCATTGCCCATCGGCTGTCGACCGTGATCACGGCCGACGAGATCATCGTGCTCAAGGATGGCCAGATCGCCGAGCGCGGCACCCATGGCGATCTGCTGCGCAAGCACGGCCTCTACGCCTCGATGTGGGACCGTCAGCGCGAGGCGACCGAGGCCGAGGAGCGGCTGCGCATCGCCCGCGAAACCGACGAGCTCGGCGTCATCGTGCGCCGTCGCACTTCGGAGGTGAGCTGAGGGCTCGATCAACGGCCGATTTTTCGGCTTGACCTCAACTTAAGTTGAGATCGTACATCCCCGGTCGAAGGTGCCTGGCGCGCCTGCTGTGACCATGATCGGAGAAGATCGTGGTCAAACAAGAGATCGGAGACAGACGAAATGGATAAACCAAATCAAAAGCCTGGCAATGACAGCGTGTTCAGGGTCGACAAATTCGTCGTCCCGGCCGAGGCTCGCGAGGAGATACTGCGCAAGGTCAGGGCGACGCATGAATTGCTGCGTCTCCAGCAAGGCTTCGTGCAGGATTTCCTGCTCGAGCAATTCTCGGGGCCAGGCGAATTCAACCTGGTCACCATCGTCGAATGGGAGAACCAGGCGGCCATCGACAACGTCGTGCCGATCGTCAAGGCGGTGCATGAGCGGGCGGGCTTCAACCCGCAGGCGACAATCGCCCGGCTTGGCGTGCGCGCCGATATCGCCAATTACCAGCGCTTGCCCGAGCTGTAGGAAGGTTAGCCCACGCCTGGCGCCGGGTGGGCCGGGCTCTCTATTGTTGCGTTGCGGGAAGGGGGGCTTTCCGCTATTGAGGCCGGACTTGAAACAGGGACCGCCCCCATCCCATGAGCCTCATCCCATGAGTATCGTCGACACGATCAAGAATGCGTTCGTTCCGATCCATCGCGAGGGCTATCCCTTCATTGCCGCCTTCGGCGCGGCGACGCTGGTGCTTGGGTACTTCTCCACATTCCTGTTCTGGGTCGGCCTCATACTGACGGCGTGGTGCGCCTATTTCTTCCGCGATCCCGAGCGTGTCACGCCTGTCGATGACCGGCTGGTGGTAAGCCCCGCCGACGGCATCATCTCGGCGGTCGGTCCGGCCGTGCCGCCGCGCGAGCTTGGCCTCGGCAGCGGCGAGATGACCCGTATCTCGGTGTTCATGAACGTCTTTTCCTGCCATGTGAACCGCGCCCCGGTGCGTGGCCGCATTTCCAGGATCGAACACCGGCCGGGCAAATTCCTCAATGCCGAACTCGACAAGGCAAGCTCCGAGAACGAGCGCAACGGGCTCGTCATCGATAGCCCGAACGGCACGGTGGCGGCGGTGCAGGTCGCCGGCCTGGTGGCGCGGCGCATCGTCTGCTGGGCCGAGGCCGGCAATGCACTCGCCATCGGCGAGCGTTTCGGACTGATCCGCTTCGGCTCGCGCGTCGACGTGTTCCTGCCGTCGACCGCGACGCCGCGCGTTGCCGTCGGCCAGACCGCCGTCGGCGGCGAGACCGTATTGGCCGAATTCGGCGGCGTTGCCGCGACGCCGCTCGTGCGGATTTCCTGACCGGTGGGCGCGCCGTTCAAGAAATTCGAGGCGCATGCCAGCGGCGGCCCGCGCATCCGCGAAATCCCGATGCGCATGGTGCTGCCCAACCTCGTCACCGTGCTTGCCATCTGCGCCGGCCTGTCCGGCATCCGCTTCGGCTTCGAAGGTCGCTTCGAGCCGGCGGTGGTCATGGTGCTGCTTGCCGCCTTTCTCGACGGTATCGACGGCCGCCTGGCGCGGATGCTGAAGGCGACATCCAAATTCGGCGCGCAGATGGATTCGCTGGCCGACATCGTCAATTTCGGCGTCGCTCCGGCCCTGGTGCTCTATGCCTTCCTGCTCGACCGCGCCGGCTCGCCCGGCTGGATCGCGGCGCTGTTGTTCACCATTGCCTGCGGGCTGAGGCTTGCCCGTTTCAACGTGCTTGACGAGGAGAAGACCGAACGTCCGCTTTGGCAGACCGAATATTTCGTCGGCGTACCGGCGCCGGCCGGCGCCGTGCTGGTCATGCTGCCGCTCTATCTCTATTTCCTGCGGCTTGGCCTGGAGCCGAGCCGCCTGGCCGCCTTCATCGCCACCGGCTTCACCATCCTCGTCGCCTTCCTGCTTGTCAGCCGGCTGCCGGTCTATTCCGGCAAGAGCATACGCATACCGGGCGACAAGGTGCTGCCGGTCATCCTCGGCGTCGTCCTCTATGTGCTGTTGCTGATGACCTATCCCTGGTACACGCTGACCGCGTCGGTCGCCGGCTACCTGATCTTCCTGCCGTTCAGTGTGCGTGCCTATACCAGGCGCGCCAAGCGCGAGGGCGAGAAGGTTCCACCTTCTGATATTGGTTGACGCCGCTTTTATCTCCCCCCTTGAGGGGGAGATGTCGCCGAAGGCGACAGAGGGGGTCGGTTCGACCGGGCTCGGCCTCCCGTGGCAGAAAGAGGTCGGCGCTTCACGCGCGGCGACCCCCTCTGGCCGCTTCGCGGCCATCTCCCCCTCAAGGGGGAGATTACGCCGCCGCGCTCAGCCCCAGCCTGTCGATCGCCAGCTTGCGGGTCGAGACATAGTCGGTCTTGCCAGAACCCAGCGCCGGGATCTCCTCGACCTTGACGATGTCGTTGGGCACCATCAATTCGGCGGCACCTGCCTTCTTGCCGAACTTGCGCAATTCTTCCGCGTCGGCATCGTCTGCGGTGGTAACCAGCACGATGCGCTCGCCGCGCCTTTTGTCCGGCACCGCGACCGCGGCATGGCGTTCTTCCGGCCACAGCGACTGCACCAGCATCTCCACTGCGCCCAGCGATACCATCTCGCCGGCGATCTTGGCGAAACGCTTGGCGCGGTCGCGAATGGTGATGAAACCTTCGCGATCGACCGAAACGATGTCGCCGGTGTCGTGCCAGCCGTCGAGCGGCTGCAATTCGCCTGGCCGGTCCGCGGTCATGTAGCCCATCATCAAATTGGGTCCATTGAGCCACAATTGCCCGGCATCGCTGATGCCCTCGACCGGTTGCAGCTTCATGCGTATCGCCGGCAGCAGGCGCCCGACCGTGCCGTCGCGGCCATGGATGGCGGTGTTGACGGCGACGACGGGTGCTGCCTCGGTCAGTCCGAAGCCTTCGATGATCTCGGCCTGGAAGCGCTCGCGATAGACGCGGCGCGTCTCCGGCTTCACCGCCTCGGCGCCGGCGACGACAAAGCGCAGACTGGAGAAGTCGCCATCCTTGGCGGTGCGGGAATAGTTGGCGAGGAACGTGTCGGTGCCGAACATCACGGTCGGCCGCACCTTGCGCGCGATCTCGGGGATGATCTTGTAGTGAAGCGGCGAGGGGTAGAGGAACAGCCTTACCCCGGTGACCAGCGGCAGGATGGTGCCGCCGGTCAGGCCGAAAGAGTGGAACACCGGTAGCACGTTAAGCAGGATGTCGGCCGGCGAGATGGTGATGCGGGCCTCGGCCTGCATGGCGTTGGCGTAGAGATTTCGGTGCGACAGCAGCACCGCCTTGGGCGTGCCTTCCGACCCCGACGTGAACAGGATCACTGCCGGCTTGGCCGCGTCCTGCCGTTGCAGCGGCCAGCGCCAGCGCAAGGCTGCCGCGAACTTCTCCAGCGTGGTCACGCTTTCGCGGATATCCTCCAGCCACAACAGCTTGGCGCCGCCCTTCTCGACCGCCGCGACGATGTCGGCAAGGTCGGCCTTCTCGACGAAGGCGCGGGACGAAACCACCGTGCGGATCATCGCTGTGCGCACGGCCGCTGTGACGCTCGCCGGCCCGGCGGTGTAGTTGATCATCGCCGCCACCCGGCCGGCCGACAGCAGGCCGACGAAGGACAGCACGACGCCATTGGCGTTGGGCAGAAGCAGCCCGACCGCTTCGCCCGGCGCGGTCGCGGCCTCGAAGCGGCGGCCCAGCACCCGCGCGCCGATGAACAGTTTGCGGTAGCTCAGCGCGCCTGAGATGACGTCCTCGACGATCGGATGCGAGGCGCCGACGCGGTCGGCGGCGTCACGCATGGCCAGGAACAGGCCGCGATCGAGATCGCTGCCGAACAGCCGGGCCTCGGCAACGCGGTCGAACAGCGCATTGGTGTTCGAGGCCTGGTCGGGGTTTCGCGCCACGAGCTCGGCGATGGTCATTGGCTCCAGCACGCTGATCGACAGGCGCGCAAACCAGCGGCGCGGCGCCTTGTCCGCCGGCGTCAGCGAGACCGGCAGGGTGCGCGTACCGGCGACGAAGATCGGCACGATGCTGGCGTCGGCCTGCATGGCGATGCGGGTGACGGCGCGAAACAAACGATACGTCTTGACATCGGGCTCGACCGCGTCGGGCAGGTAGACGGCGAGGCGACCCTTGCCCTTCAGCAACCGCACCAGCCGGCGGCTGACGAAGACATGCTCGGCGTTGAAGGCGATGGTGCGGCCTAGCTCGCGCCACGGCTCCAGCCAGGGAGACCGCGCCGAGACATCGTCGAGGATGTGCAGAGTGTCATCAGGCAACAGCGACAGCATCAGCGCCGGCTCGATGCGCGACTGATGCGAGATGACATAGATGACCGGGGCCGCCGCTTTGCGCGCGATCCTGATGCGGTCGTCACCGATCCGGTATGCAAGCTTGAACGGTACATAGAGCAGTGCCTGGGCAAAGCGCAGGCCGAGGCGGAACTTTTCCACCACGCCAATCAGCAGCCAGGCCGCAACGAGGCCCGCAAGCAACGCCAGTGTCAGGATCATTGCCGCTTCTCTCCCAACGGATTTTCGCACCGCGGCTCTTCACGACCGCTTCGGGGGAGAACCTAGCGAAAGTAGGGGCGACGTCAATGTGGGAAGGAGGTGCTACGCTGCCTTCAATCGGCCACTGATGAAGCGAAATTCCTGCGACTTGCCACCGAAACCATAGGCGGCCGCCGGTACCTCGTGCACCAGGGCATAGCTTTCCTCGTGAACATTTCCCAGGATTTGGCCGTAGGCGGCAAAGATCGCTCGGAGATAAGCCTCCAGCTCGAGCTTGGTGTTGGTGCCATCGACGACCTTGATGTCGAGCCAGAAAGTGTTGGCGCCGTGCTCGGCCAGCGACTTGCCACCGGCGAACCAGTGTTGCGGGTCGAGATAGGTGATCGCGACCGCGGTAATCGTCGGGTCCTTGCGCAGATGCGTGGCGGTCAGTTCGGTGACTTCCCCGGCGATTCTCGCCGACAAGGCGGCGTCGGGCTTGCCGGTGACGCTGACATTGATGATCGGCATTTTTCTCTCCTTGGTTGAGAC
>NZ_NWQG01000241.1:0-16894 GCF_002529485.1 Mesorhizobium sanjuanii | reverse complement strand
TCCCCACGACGACCTCGTTCGCCGATCCTCGCGGTCGCTTGTCCGAAGCGAAACGAGGACCATCATGGACGACGAAAACGACCGCGCGGCCCGCGCCAAGAAGGGCAGTCCGTTTCTCAACACCGCGCAGGCTGCCTTCTATATCGGCCTGTCCCAGCGCACCCTGGAAAAGATGCGGCTGACCGGCGGCGGCCCGAAATACCGCAAGCACGGCCGCTATGTCCGCTACCACATCGACGAACTCGACGACTGGTCGAAAGGCCGCCCGCCAGAACCTGGCTCCGACGATGACAAGGGCGGTTCCGGCTCAGCCGACGAGGGAGACCGCTCATGAGCCGGCTGCCTTCCATCCATCTGATCGGCAGCCGTTTGCGGCGCGTTCGGGCGCGCAAGGCAATCGCCATCGCCGCGATTGGCCTGAGCCTGACAGGCTTCACGGCGCTCCCAAAGCCGTCTCCCTTGCTGGTCTGGAACGCCTCGGCTAGCGCGCCGGTCGGTCTCTATCGCGTTGGGTCTGGCACGCCTGCGCGCGGCGATCTTGTGCTCGCCCGCCCGCCTGGCTTCGTTGCCTATCTCGCCGACCAACGCGGCTATCTGCCTCGCAATATACCGCTGGTGAAGCGTCTCGCCGCGCTGCCGGACGAGCATGTCTGCGCCTTTAGTAATGCCATCATCATCGGCGGCGAGATCGTCGCCCGTCGGCTCAAAATCGACACGCAAGGCCGTCCGCTGCCCTGGTGGAACGGCTGCCGAGCGCTCGCCCATGACGAGGTTTTCCTGCTCGGCAACGAGAAAAATCACTCCTTCGACAGTCGCTATTTCGGGCCGGTGCCGGCCGAAAACATCATCGGGAGGCTGGTGCCGCTATGGACCGAGTGACCCTCCTGATGCTCGGCATGATCGCCGTCGCGCCATGCGCCTGTTCCGCCTCGACCGGCGCTGAGCCAGCCGTCATCTCCCAAAGTCCGCAGCTGCAACGATGGCAGCACTTCGTATCGGAAGCAAGCGCACGCTTCCACATTCCCCAGGCCTGGATTTGCGCCGTCATCGATGCCGAAAGCCGCGGCAAGACCGTCCTCGATGGCCGTCCCATCACCTCCCGCGCCGGCGCCATGGGCCTTATGCAGGTGATGCCCGGCACCTATCAGGAGATGCGCGTCGAGCACGGTCTGGGAGCCGACCCGCACGATCCGCGCGACAACATCTTGGCCGGAACCGCCTATCTCAGCGCCATGTATAAGCGGTTCGGATTCCCCGGCCTGTTTGCCGCCTACAACGCTGGACCCGAGCGCTATGAAGGCCATTTGAAGCTTCGAAGGCCGCTGCCGAAAGAGACCGTTGCCTATCTGAAACAGCTTGAGGCGACGGGGATTTCGGCGGCCGACATGAACGAATTCAAAGGTCAATCCACAACTTCAAAGGGGCGGAACGCTCCCTCCGGACGCTCTTTGTTCTTCCTTCGCGGCGGTGTTCGCGCCGGTGAAACGAATGGCGGCCTTTTCGTGCCGCTCGGCAGGGATCGCCCGCGGCCAAAGAAGCACAATGGCTAGCGATGTTGAGGGCATCCGGGAGGGGCCAGGGACGCTTAAGGCGAGGGGCGCGTAAGGCAAGATAAAGGCACCGCCTCCATGAGGCGGCGAAACCTTTGTCTGCACATCGTTTTAGCCGGAGGCTGCCGGCGGCGCCAGGAGGGTGGGCCAGCGAGACTCAGGTTTCGCTTGAATTTGCCCGGAGGCTGGTATGCAGGACGATGAGTTCAGGCCGAAGCTCGGCAAGATCGGCTCGCGCGGCTCGAAAGCAGGCAAGCGCTATGCCGGCCAAGTCAAGGCAGCGATCAACCGAGCCGGCGGCCGCCTCCAGCGCGGCGGTCGCTTCACGGGGAGCCGGACAGGCCGCGGCGGGGCGGCGGCCGCGCTGCTCAAGTCACGCGACCGGTATGCCGCCTTCCGGCAGCGGCGGGTGATGGTCAAGGCGCGGATTGTGAAGCTGGCCGGCAAGGGTGCGGACGGAGCGCGTGCGCATCTGCGCTACATCCAGCGCGATGGCGTCACCAGGGAAGGCGAACCCGGCAAACTCTATGGCCCCGGCAGTGATCGCATCGACAGTAAGGCCTTCGTCGATCGCGCGGATAGCGACCGGCATCAATTCCGCTTCATCGTCGCTCCCGAGGATGGCATCGACTATGACGACCTCAAGCCGCTCGCCCGCCGTCTCATGGCGCAGATGCAAGAGGACCTCGGCACGAAGCTCGACTGGGTTGCCGTCGACCATTTCAACACCGGCCATCCGCACACCCATATCATTGTCCGCGGCAAGGATGATCGCGGCGAAAACCTCGTCATCGCGCGAGAGTATATTTCGAGCGGCATCCGCAAGCGGGCGGCCGAACTGGTGAGCCTCGACCTCGGTCCCCGCACCGACCGCGAGATTGAACAGCGCTTGCGCCAGGAAATGGAGCAAGAACGCTTCACCAGCATCGACCGGCAGCTGCTGCGCATGCGCGATGAGGACCGACTTGTTTCTACGGACGGCCGCGACGCCTTTCGCCAGACGCTGCATCAAGGCCGTCTGCGCAAGCTCGAGCGGATGGGCTTAGCCGAGGAGGTCGACCCGGTCCGCTGGCGCCTGGATGATGAGCTGGAAGCCACGCTGCGCCGCACCGGCGAACGCGGCGACATCATCAAGACCATGCACCGCGAGCTGACTGCCAAGGGGCTCGCTCGCAGTGCCGCCGATTACCTTGTCCACGATCGACGTGAAGAGCCCTCCCCACCGGTCGTCGGCCGCCTCGTCGCGCGCGGGCTCGCCGACGAAATCAACGATCGGCATTACCTCATCGTCGACGGCCTTGACGGCAAAAGCCATTGGATAGACATCGGCAAAGGCGAGTTGACAGAACCGACGCCCGACGGCTGCATCGTGCGTGTCATGTCGAGGGATACCAAGCCCAGGCAAGTCGACCGTACAATCGCCGACATCGCTACCGCACACGGCGGCCGTTACAGCGTCGATATGCACCTCAAGCATGATGCGTTCGCCAGCGAAAGCTTTGCCGAGACGCATATCCGCCGGCTGGAGGCGATCCGGCGCTCCACCGGCGGCGTGGAGCGCGAGCCGAATGGCACCTGGATCATCGCGCCGGATCATCTCGATCGTGTCGCGGAATACGAGCGCCTGCGGGCCAGGGTCGAGCCTGTGATAGTCGAGAAGCTCTCATCAATGCCGCTGGAACGCCAAGTCAGCTTCGAAGGCGCCACCTGGCTCGACCGGAACCTGGTTGCCGAGAGACCGGAGCCGTTGCGCAACTCAGGCTTCGGGCATGAGGTGCGGGAGGCGCATGCCCGTCGGCGGCAGTGGCTGATCGCGCAAGGCCTCGCGCATGAAGAACAGGACCGGGTCGTCTATCGTGCCAACATGATTTCGATCCTGCGCCAGCACGAGCTGAACCGTGTCGCCGGCCAGCTGTCGGATCAGCTCGGTCTCTCGTATGCCGAAGCGCAGCCTGGAGAACGAATAGAAGGCACGCTGCGCCGATCGGTCGAGCTTGCCAGCGGCAAATATGCCGTGATCGAGAAGTCGCGCGAGTTCACGCTCGTGCCATGGAGGCCGGTGCTTGATCGGTACATCGGAAAGGAGGTTTCCGGTGTGGCGCGTGGGGAGGCTATCTCATGGACCCTCGGACGGCAGAGGAGCGGACATAGCGTTTCGTAGTGGCGCGCACATCGCCGCCCGGCGGCAACGGAGACATCCGCGCGTCTGCTTAGGCGGCGGAGACATCGCTTAGCTGTACGACGCTCTTGCCGTATTTGCGCCTGTAAGCGGCAATGAAATCGTCATCGCTACAGATGCAGCGGCCGCTGGAATCCTTGGCCTTCGGATCGTGCAAGTGGGAGCCAAGTGGGCGCAGAAGATTCACCCGAGTGCTCGTCGTCGGGCCCACGGGAAAACCCGCGCTATGTTTGACGAGCTCGGCGGCAAGCATAATCCCGGCAAGCGCTGACTGGAAGGCCATCGGAACCACGGTTCGAACGCGGCGACTTCCATCACTGAGCTGGAACACCAGACCGCCGCAGATAGCCTGCTGATAAAACGAACGCAGGGGCTGGCCAACAAACGGGGCTAGCGGTTCAAACGGCACAGCCATCGCTGTAGCCACCCGAACTACAAAGTCGTTGGGAACTCCGGCATTGGTCTGCAGGAGCGTTTTCACCTGCTCGTGTGCTTCCGGTATTCCGAGTTCCTCGGCAATCAGCTGGTGCTCGTCCTTGGATTTCCCGGACGGCAGGTACATGCAACAAAGGCAAGCTTGGCCGTCATCGAACCCGTGCCGCGAGATGCCGAGGTCGTGCTCCTGCGTCCAGGCATTCACGATCCATCGGGGCAGAGCACCTTGGACCGCCAGACGGTCGGCGGCGGTGTCAAGCGCCACACCCACTCGCTCGAAGACCCAGTCGCCGTGGCGCGCAACATATTCTGCCCACGTCAGCGGCTGCGCCTCGACCCCAAGGGCCGTCGATCTAAGGGCGGTGGCTGCAAGAACCGCCTTGGACATGCCAATCTCCGCCTGGCCGGCCAAGGCGTAGCGCTGCAGGTTTGAGAGTTCGATTGCTTCGTGATCGATTACATGCAGACGACCCGTGAGACCGGGTTGTCTCGCTAGCGCCCAAAGCGAGCCATGGCCTATCGCACCGAGCCCAACGAGGTGCGTTTCGCCAAGGTCGACAGGTATGTCGATCGGGCCTGCCTCGCCGGCTCTGGTCTTGTCGTAGCTGTATAACAAGAGGTCGATGGTTTCGTCTAACTCGGCGCCGGTCAGCTGGGCGGCGAAGATGGTTCGAAAGACGTTGGCGGCGCCGAAGCAACTGGCGGCGCCAGCTCCATAGGGCAGCAAACTCGAGCCGGAGCCCACCGGGTCCGTACGCGACAGCTTTGCCGCCCAACCGTCCGATCCCATGAAAAAGGTCGGGCACGGGAGTGGTGGGCGCGTCACCCCTGCAACTACGCAGATGGTGGCAGACTTGCCGGAACGCCGGATGCCAACTTTTGGATTTATCGACTTTGCCAAGCGCTCCAGCGCTTGGGCTTGAGAGCTTGCCGCGCTGCCCAGCGGGACTATCGCCAAAACTGGATAGAGCCTGGCGAGCAACCTCACCGCAAGATCTAGTGTCGCCTGGCCTTCGGCGCAGGAAGCGGCTTGATCGTCAAAGGCGACGGCCACGACCTGCTTTTCAAGAGCTGCTTTAAAGTCCTCCAGATGAAAATCGGCTAGGACCTGAGATGCCGCCGTGGCGGCGCGGTCGATAAAGTTAGCGAGTGCCATTGTTCAACTCGTTATTGTGATCATTCGCGACAGTGCCGCGGAAGGGAGCGCATTCCAGTTGGCTTTTCCGTCGAGCCGATAGGCGGCGACTCGAGCAAAATCGAAAGGCTCACGGGCGAAATTCGGCACTACCAGCGACAGACACCCAACCGTGGTAGCAACCGCATAAGCATCGTCGGTCGTCGAATGGTAGGCTCGGCCCGGATGGCTATGGATCTGGGCCAAGAGTTTCAGGCCGCTATTGTAGAGCCAGACATTAAGCCGGTGCAGTTCCTCGGCCGGAACCATCACGCAAACACCATCTCCCGTCCGAATGTGACGCTGCGCCGGGATAACGGTCTCTGTTACGGCAAAATGCTGGTCTTGCTGAACGCCGACCCAGAGCGCCATCCCCTCATTGCCTTCGCGACCAACCGAGCGCAGATGCGCATGCACAGTCGAGATGCAGTGGCGCGGGAGCGTCACGGTCGTTACATCCATCAAAACGCTCATTCCGGGATGGCGGATGGGGGTACTACCATCGCTCCCACTGAGATTTGGAACTGATACTGGATCTGCTCCACGGGGCCGGTCCCGTACTTGATGATCTTGTCCAGGATAAAGGCCAAACAGCCTTCGCCAGAACCCCGGTGGAGAAGCCATGAGTCACCTGAATGGGCTGGATTGTCGTGGTATTCCCGGACGCCTGCCATGCACAGGAATGGCGTATGTTCCGCACTGTTGGCCTGGAGGAAGTCCGATAGCGACAGAGCTTTCTGCTGCATGAGGACCGAAATCATATCCGGTGGGGTTCCGGGTAGATGCGGTCGTCTGAGCATACTTAGCAGTAAATCCTTGCGGGCAACCGGCCGGCGGGTAAAGGGGTCGACGAAGACTACCGACGGAGGTCGGAGGTCGTAATTAGAGAAGTCGATCTCGACAGCTGCACCGATTATCTGTGGCCTTATCTTGGGCGGTGCGAAGATGAAGAAGGCAGTAGGGAATCTCGCCTCGATCAGGAAACAACCCTGAGCCCGGTAAGCGCCCGCTTGTGTTTGGAACCAGCCGATCTGCCGATCGAATTTCGCTCGCGAGACCGCAGGGTCCACAGTCTGGATTTCAGGCACCTGCTACACCCGCCTTCAGGCTGAGGAACAGGGTCACAATGTTCGCGAAACCGAAATCGCCAACTTTTTTGTCAACGTCGAGCAGGTTGCCGGCCTCATCCTTGAATTCCCAATTCTCGGCCGGCTGGGCGACGTTCTGCGTGTTCTCAAGGGCTTTGGCACGAACGACGTGAAGCGGCTGGTTGGGATTGGCTTCGACCTGCGTGGGCTGGCCGTTCACCACCACCGTGATCTCAATCTTGCCTGGCCCGCCGCCGTGATCGCCCTTACCCGAATCCTTCGACATTTGTCCTACTCCTGTGGCTTGCCAACCGGCCCCAGGCGCTTGTGCCCACCTGCTAGTGAGACCGGCGATCTTCAATCGTCCACTCGGCGCCACGGGCCGCGAGTACGCAAAAGACAGGGGATAAGCTACCGAATCGGTGCTACCTTCTTTTATGCGTGACTTGAGCGGCAAGTAAACGGGCTGAAATTGCGCTTCACAACTATAATCGATTAGAGCAATACGAAAATATTGGCGATACACCTATTTCATGTGCTCTTTCACGCGCCTGCTCCACTGACAGCCCCCGTGCAAGTCCGCCGGCCGGTATGATTTCAGGTTCGATTGGGCGGGCGCTGTGACGGTTTGGCTGCGGCGGCTTCTAGCCGCTGCAATCTTGACGGAGGGTTTATCGAATAGGCAATCACGCGGAGCTTTAGAGTTGGTGATCCGAGCTCGGCCTATTCGAAAGGTGGCTCGGAAGCAGGTCGCCGTGACCACCCTCCGGGTACCGGGATAGTCGCGACGAGAAGACGGGACTGTCCGGATTGACGTGAGTGGCTGCACCGAACCGTCGCCCGGGTGTGCCCGAAGAGTGATGTTATCCAGCTAACTTGTTGCGAGTGGAATGAGTAGAGTTAAGCGACTGATAATGCAAGATTATCATTCGTTTTATGTATGCGACAGGCGCGGCGGTTAGGTGCAAAACGGGTTGCTAAAAGCGCCGCCAGGATTCATCCTGTCGCGGATGATTCTTCGACCCAAACTGTCCCTGCGCTACCACGGTACGCTGACTGGTGAAGCCAGCGTCGCTGCATCGAAAGCCGCCGTTCCTGCTTGGTTGCGTCGGGCGGTTCCCGATGGGCAAAGCCTTGCTGGAAAAAATGTTGAGGAGGTGGCGCTCATCGCAGGCGCCACCATCGGCGCACTCGATGCGGTGGTTCGGCGGCAGGAGCGGTGGGCCGGCGCCTGGCGGCAGCGGCTGGCAATTTCGGCGGCCGCGGCAACGGCAAAGCAGGCGGGTCGCGTCGAGGACGAAGCGGCCTTGCGCGATGCCGTATTGCTTACAAGACCGGGCGACAATGTCGGTCCCGCCGGCCTTTTCCTTCTTGCTTGGCGGCGGCTGGCATCTCGGCCAGCGGACGATCTGCTGACGGAGAGAAATGTCGCGGCAGTGCTGGAAGATCTAGGTCTCACACTCAACGATGAGGCCGTCAGCGATCTGACGGACGATCTGCGACAGCTTGCCGCCAACACCGGCACGGTCGAAACGCTTGTCGGGGCCTTCGCGGCCGCGGAGCGTTACGGCTTCCGGCACGTTCTCGGAGCCTGGCTTGCGGATGTCTTGTTCGCGCAGCGGCTAGGCTGGACACATGCAATCCCTTTGTTGGGCGCCGAAGCGACCTTAGTTGTGGGTACGGGCCGGGCGCGTCGACCAGGGACTGCCGCTCTGGCTGCCGGCGCCGAAACGGAAGTCGATTGGGCTAAAAGCCTACTGGCCGCACAGGCGCGCGCTGCGCTGCGCGCCATTGATCTTTTCGCCGAACTTGAGCGCCGCGCGGATCGGCTGCTTGCGGTTGCGCCGAAACTCAGGGCCAAGGCGGCGGACGTCGTCTTGGAAAGGCTGCTCTCTGACGACCGATCGTCGCTTCGGAACAAATCGCCGGCATGAGCGATCGCGGCCTGCGCCGCCTGTTCGACCGGCTGGTCGAGCTCGGCGCCGTGCGTGAATTGTCCGGCCGCGCCACCTTCCGCATCTACGGGCTGTGAAGACAATGGCGGAGAGTGCACGTAGGCGAGGAGGGAGCCAGCCAGATGACCGTCGATCAGCTGACCAGCTGTTTGACCGGGAACTGGATCATCTGCCGCCGGAAGCGCGTTGGCGTGAATGGATGAACCGTGTCGAAGCGACCATCTTCGCCGCCAACGAACCGGTCGGCCGCGGGACGCTCGCGCGGATCGTCGGAAAAAACTGCAGCATCGACCTGCTGATCGACGACATCCGCGAGGAGCTGCGCGGCCGCCCTTACGATCTGGTTTCGGTCGCCGGAGGCTGGAAGCATCTGACCCGCCCGGCTTATGCCGATGCCATCCGCGCTGCTGTAGGTGGAAGTGGGAAGACGGCCGACCTTACGCAGTCGGAGGTTTTGGTGCTGATGTGCATCGGCTACTTCCAGCCGATCACCCGCGCCGAACTGTCGTCTTTCTTCGGCAAGGAGATCAGTCGCGATTTTATTGGTCATCTGCGCGGTGCCGGCCTGATCGCTTCCGGTCCGCGCAGCCCAACGCCGGGCGCGCCCTACACCTATGTGACGACGAAAGAATTCCTGCTGGAGTTCGGGCTCGACACGCTGCGCGACCTGCCGGATTTCGAGGCGCTCGAAGATGCGGGGCTGCTGTCAAAGGAGAAGCTGTTAGCCGGACAGATGCCGACAACTTTTGCCAACAACCCGGAAAACGATCCCGATGGCGGCTCGCTGGACGGCGGTTAGGCACGGCTTTGTTACGAACGGCTATGTCACCGAGATCCTATGTGGCAATCCCGACCCGATGTCGCTCGCGATCTGGCACGCCTCGAACCCTTCCTGGCCCTTTCCGCTACAATTTCACTGCGCAGAAAATATTGACCTGACATCGAATATACGCTATTCAGCCGTTATTCACTGCGCAGAAAATGACGATGGAAGACCAAGCGGAAGAAGCACTCATTGAGAATTTTGTCGAGGCCCTGACCGCAATCGCTGGCGCCGCGCCCCATGTTATACGCGAGCCAGAGGGGGCGCGAGGCTCATATCGACCGGATTTCATGGTGGAAATGAGCTCGGACGGTGAGCCCTATCGGCTCATCGTCGAGGCCAAGCCTTCGCTCTTTCCTCGCGATGCCCGCGAGGCAATCTGGCAGTTCAGAAACTATCTCGCCCAACAGCAAGTCGGCGCTTATCCAGTCGTGCCAGTGCTCATGGCCGAGACCATTTCGCCTGGTGCCCGGCAATTGCTCCGCGATGAACGGATTGGCTATTTCGACTCCAGCGGGAGCCTGTTCATTGCTGCGAGGGGACTCTACCTCCACGTCGACAAGCCGGCATCGCGGAAACAATCCCGCTCCCTGAACAACTTGTTCGCTGGCCGACGTGCCCAGGTCCTGCACGCTGTCTGGGTCGCCAAATCGGATTGGTTCGGCGTCCACGAGATCGCGGAGCGGGCAGGGGTGTCGCCCGCGACGGCGTCGGAAACCTTGATCGCAGTCGAGCGCCGGGAGTGGGTCGAGGTTCGCGGCGCTGGCCCCTCGAAAGAGCGCCACTTGATCAATCCGCGCGCTCTGCTCGATGCCTGGTCGACCTATCAAGGCTCAGTCAAACCGAAGGCCGTGCGACATTACTATGTGCGATCGACGACGCCTCCGGATTTGCAACGGCGGCTTGATCATGAATGCCAGATCGAAGGCATCCGATACGAGCTCACCGGCATCTCAGCTGGGCAAATCCATGCTCCTTATCTGTCGAGCACTTCCCAGGTTTCCTGTCGCATTCCTGTTGGCCGGGCGATGCATGCCGCCCTAGACGCTATCGAGGCACGGCCCGTCCGGGACGGCTGGAATCTTGGCGTTCACGAGTTGAAGTCCGACGACGAGCTGCGATTTCGCCAGAGGATCGATGACCTGTGGGTCGCCGATCCGCTCCAAACCTACCTTGACCTGCTGCAAGCGGGGGGCCGGGCCAAGGAATTGGCGCAGCATCTTCGTGCCGAGAAACTGGAGGAATGATGTCCAAGCCGCAGTTTCTCGTCGACTACAGTCAAGACGTCACGCGGGACTGCGAGCGTGTGCTTGTCACGCTATTCAGCGGCCTCGGACCGTGGCGGAATTCGGTGTTCTTGGTCGGCGGATTGACGCCGCGCTATCTGGTGACGGCGCGGCCGCCAGCCGTTCCGGCTCATGCCGGCACGGGTGATATTGACATCGTCGTCGACCTCGCCGTTCTCGCGGACACCGAAGCCTATCGCACGCTGGAGGAGAACCTCAAGCGGATGGGGTTCGAGCGCGCGGAAAACGACAAAGGCGTGAAGGTCAATTGGCGCTGGAAGACCAAGACCGAGCACGGGGTCACGGTCATTCTTGAATTCCTGGCCGACGACCCGAAGGTGAAAGGCGGTGCGCTGCAAGAGCTGCCGACCGAGGGAAACATCTCGGCCGTCAACATTCCTCACGCATCGCTCGTTTTCGACCTCCACGACCATATGGAGGTGACAGCCGATCTCCTTGGACAAAAAGGGCGAGCGACCGAAACGATTCCTTACGCGAATATCGTATCGTTCACCTGCCTGAAGGCGTTCGCCTTCGACCACCGTCGCGAGGGGAAGGACGCCCATGACCTTGTCTATTGCCTTGAGCATGGCGAGGGTGAGCTGGATGGCGCCATTGCCAAATTCAAGGATGCCCTGACTGGCAAACACGCCGGAATCATCGGCGAAGCGCTGGCGATCCTTTTGAAGCGCTTTTGCGACCCGAAGCCTGACGAAGGCTACCTTCGTGAAGGACCGGTAGCGGTCGCGCGGTTCGAAATCGAAGGCGATGATGAAGACGCCGATATTCGCGAACAGCGGTCGCTGCGGCAGCGCGCGGTGAACGATAGCCTTTCTCGCCTACTCGGCGAGTTGGGCATCGAGGGGTGACCGCCTTTTATGTCGCTTCTCGCCGCCACCCAGATTCCAAAGCCTGCCGACGAGCAAGCCTTCGAGCGCGCCTCTGTCGTGCTGTGGCGAGGCTTGCTCAATGATCGGTCGGTGCAGCGGAATGGTCGGCGCGGCCAACGGCAGAACGGCGTCGATCTTTTCGGGATCCGTGACGATGACGCGGATT
This sequence comes from Mesorhizobium sanjuanii, assembly GCF_002529485.1. Taxonomy (NCBI): domain Bacteria; kingdom Pseudomonadati; phylum Pseudomonadota; class Alphaproteobacteria; order Hyphomicrobiales; family Phyllobacteriaceae; genus Mesorhizobium; species Mesorhizobium sanjuanii. The sequence continues at coordinate 5,348 of NZ_NWQG01000241.1, read as the reverse complement.
GGCACGTTGGCATTCAATGCAAGTTGAAGAGCGAAGGGCATTTCCTCACCGAGGATGAGGTTCGGGAGGAAGTCCGAAAGGCCCTGACGTTCAAGCCGCCTCTCAAGGAATACTACGTCACGACCACTGCGCCGGACGACGTCGCGATGCAGGAGCTTGCACGCGGGATCACGGCCGAGCTGGCGAAAACGGGACGTAAGCTCCGCGTATTCGTCTGGGGATGGAACACGCTGGAGGAAAAAATCAGCGAGGACGCGGGGGCCCGCAAGGCGTTCGATCCGACCTACGGCCCGTTCAGCGAGCATATTCTCGACGAAACCCGCCAGATCACCATCGCCCAGACCGAGACCCGTGGCGAAATGGGTGCTGGTTTCTCTCGCATGGAAGCGATGCTCACGGAGGTGAGCGCGCGGTTGGCTGTTCCGCCAAGTGACGCAACGGTGGCTTTGAGCACGTTCGAGGCGCATCTCGACGCGGAGATCGACGAGTACCGGGAACTCAACAACAGCGGAAAGACGCTGACGGCGTTACCGCTTCTGGAAAAGCTGCTCGAGCGCGTCCGGAGCACGGCCTCTGGCCGCCTCCTCTTTCGCGTCAAGGCGAATATTGGCCATTGCCTGCTTGCGCTCGGTAAGGACGACGAAGCCTCCGCCATGCTGCTGTCGTCCTATGACCATGCGCCGGACGAACCGAAAGCCGTCGCCAACAAGGCTTTTGGGCTGCTGTTGCGAGGAGAATGGCAGGAACTTCTCACCTTTGGCGGAGCGAAGCTTGACGCGGATCCGGGAAACGAGGGCCTTGCGGGCTATCTGGTTCAGGCCGCCCGGTTCGATTCCTCCGTCAGCGATCCGCTCAGCATCATTCCCGAACAGCTTCATCACACTGCGCCTGTGCAAATCGGTCGGGTGGATTTTATCCGGCGCCGTGGACAGCCGGGCGAGTGGTGGCCCGTCGCCAAAGAGGTACTCGAAGCACACCCGTCCGAACCCCACGCGGTCCAGTTTGCGGCGGAGGCCGAGCTAGACCAGATTCTAACGAGTGAGAGCTTTCAGCGCACGCGTGTTTTGTCTCCTGCGGAGCGGGCCAGACTGGAAGCCGCTACGGCAACGCTGGTATCGCAATGGGATCGCGAGCGGGTGACGGAGGGCGCCTTACGGCCTGAGGATGCCGCGCTGTGTGGCAATGTCCTAGTTGGACTGCATGCGCTCGGCGATCTGCCCAAGGCGCTCGAGGTCGCGCGCCACGGTCTTTCGCTTGCGCCCGATGATGTCGAAATTGTCACCCGAGCGGCCGTTGTCGCTCTAGACGCCGATGATGAGGCGTTGGCGCACGAGCTCCTCGCCAAACTGCCTCGGAACTCCGATGCGACCGTCCTGAAGTTCCGCTTCCACGCATCCCGGGCCGATTGGGGCGAGGTCGCACGTCTCGTTGAGGAAGATGCCTCTTTGATCCCGCCGGTGGAAGCGCCGATCATTTCGACGACCGGCAAGCTGGCGGCGATCAAGATCGGCGGCAGTGACGAGGAAGCGCGTCGGCGGGAGATTTCCGCTGTCGCGGTGGAGGCGTCCAGCAACCCGCGCGCAAGCGTCGTTGTCGCCGATTTTGCCCGCCGGGAAGGTTTCGAAGAAATCGCAGACGGCGCCTTCAAAGCCGCCCTAGGTCACATCGCGATTGGAAGTCACGCGGCAGACAGGCTGATGGTCGCGCATCATGCAGCTCGCCGTGGCGATTCTTCGATCGTTGCGGATTTGTTGGATGGCCACGTCGCTGAAGATCACGACAACAACGAGTTGCGGGTGCTGGCTCGCGCCTTTGTCAACGACAGCCCCATCCGGCAACGAGCGCTGTCCTTCTTCGAGCGCCTTCCTGCGGAGGTGCGGGGGCTTCCATTCTTCCTCCATGCCGAGGGCCTGCTGCATTTCAACCGCGGTGCGCTTCCCGAGGCGGAAGCGGCGCTGAGGAAAGCCATCGCGACGCAACCGGAGCTCGACACCTACCTGGCGCTGTTCTCGGTCCTGCATCGTCTCGACCGAGGCGCCGAGGTGAAGGCGGTCATCGAGGGAATTGATCTCGATGAAGTGATGGGGACGCCTGGCCAGAAGATGTCTTTGGCCCAGGTTATGCGCAAAGTGGGGGAGGGAGCCAGGGCGCTCGAATACGCCTACGCCGTTCTTCAATCCGCCAGGAACGATCACGAGGCGGCTCTCCGCTATTTCGGCCTGATCATGATGGATCCGGAGGACGGCTTTGTTCCGTCTGCGGAAACCGTGGCCGTCGATACCTGGGTCCGTCTGGAGAGCGATCGTCGTGAGGTGCACGCCTTTCTCATCGAAGAGGGGGAGGACCGGCCTGCGGAGGATGTTTTAAGCCCGACACATGCGACCGCGGCCGCAGCTCTAGGCTTGAGCGTGGGAGATGTATTCGAAATGCCGGCGGTCTTCGGCGAGGTTCGCAAATGGCGGGTCACCGAGATCAAGCACAAATATCTGCATGCTCTTCACGACATGATGGAGAACTTCGAAAAAAGGTTCCCCGACGCGGAGGGCTTCTACAAAATCACAATGGAAGAGGGGGATATTCAGCCTGCGCTGGATCAGGTGAGGCGCGTGTCTGAGAGCAATCGCAAGCTCGCCGATCTCTACCTCCGGAACAATTGCCCGCTCAGCCTGGTCGTCTCCAAACGCGGCGGCGATACCATCCGGTTTGTCGAGTACGTTCGCTCGCTCGATTTCGACATCCGAACCTGCGTCGGCACGGACGCCGAGCGCGTCGCCGCTCGCCAGATCATCGAGCGGCATAGAAGTTCTGGCGCGGTCCTCGATACCTACACCGCTTGGACCGTCTCGACGATGGATGCCTTCGATGTTCTGCAACCGACATTCGGATCGGTCATCGTCGCACAATCAGTCGTTGATGAGCTGCGAACGCTGAGAGACGAGCAGGATCTCACGGCCGAACGCTCGATGACCGTCGCTTGGCATAACGGCGAATACATCAAACAGGAGCACACCGCCGAGGACGCCGCTGCACGGCGCGCCTATATCCAAGAGCAGCTTTCTAGAATCGAGACGGCGTGCGAGATCCGCCCCGTTATTGTCGCCGACAATCCGTCCGAACTGGCGACGATGATCCACCAATCCTTCGGTAGTCATGTGCTTGACGCCGCCAATTTGGCGGGAACGGAGCATGTGCTCGTTTCGGAGGACATGCATTTCCGCCAGTACGGTGAAGCTGCGTGCTCGACCAGGGGTGTTTGGCTACAGACAGTTTTTTCGTTTGCCCAGGACGTTGGAGCGATCGATCGATCACGGTACGTCGATCTAGTCGTTAAGCTGGCGTGGCGTCGCCATGGGCATCTTTCCTTGGAAGCCGACGTGATGCTCACGGCTCTCCGAGAGGATCAGACTGGCGATCTAGCAAACTTCCGCGCCCTATCGAATTTTATGGGCACTGCGAACGCCGACATGAGGTCCCATCTCAAGGTATCCATTGAATTTCTCAACAAGCTTTGGAGTGGGTCAGGGCGCTATGATCTGCGATCCCAGCAGGCGACCAGCATTCTGCTCGAACGCATGATCAGGCATCGGGCCAATGGGTGGGCGCTAACGCTTGCGTTCATCATAAGAGGAAGCGCCCAGCCCATCAAAGACTACATCAACGGATGGATAACCGGCCACTTCCTTCCTGCCGGCGCGATTGCGCTTGCTAAAACCGAAATCGAGGAAATGGCGCAGCGTTTGAAAGGTGAGCCACAGCGAAGGTCTCGGCGCGAAAAAGCAATCCGCGGGAGAGAAAAGCGACGGAAAAGAGAAGGTAAGTAACACCTTGATGGCACCGCCGCCGGCAGGGCTAGCTGCCCGGTCGCCATCGCGAGACGGGTCACTTCAGGAGTGTGGCACCCATGAGTACGAGGAAGCCATAGCAACTTCCCAGGACGGCTAATCGCCTAAGCCGGCACTAACGAGGCCATTCTCGGGTTTTGGCTTGCAGATTGGCGACCCGAATTACCGACATACCTTATTTGACATCTGGAATGTCCGACCTTGCAGGCGCCATCACGTTTCGGAGGAACTCTTGCATCCAGATCGGTAGTGACGAAAAACCATCGACCAGATCCGCCGGATCGCTACACCGTGCTTGGGACCGTCAAATAGTCGTCGCAAAGTCGCGGCTGTACGACGACGCTCTTCATGCTGGCCAAGGCATTGTTCTGAAGCCAGTGTAGGGCCTCAACGAGAAGAAGACGAAGGCGCTGCCGCCGTGCAGTGTCACGGTTGTGAACGGGTGGTTCAAGACGGACTACGCGACTCCGCGCAGGAACCGCCCACATCCAGACTGGCCGGACCTCATAGACTATCCGGCTATGATCTTCCTTCCCGCCTAGTCTGGTTTGGAAGGCGGCAGCAATACTTCCTCGCCCGAGCTACGCGAGGCCGTAGACCTCGAGTGGCGTGGCTGCATCGCGCTGGCCAATCGCTATGGTTTGCTGGCCAGGCCCGGAAACATTGTTGGCCGCTTAGAGACCCCACTTTCGCAGTCAGGCCGTCGGAAAGTTGTCTGTCCGGTTGCGGCCCAGACGCTGCCGGCAATGCGCCCAAGTTGGATGTTGAGCTTTGCCGTTCTTGAAAGCGGACATCGTAGATAAGGGGGCTGGAGGTCTCTATGCGAGAGCAGCGAGTCTTTTAAACCCCAATAGCGGACGTTCGGAACTCCAGATTCAAGACATCCGTCTGCAATGTGCTTGACGTTCAACGTGCTCCATTTAGCTCGTCCTGTCCGTGGTCGCTTCGATGAGAAGTACGTCCAGCTCTCTCGGATTTTTCGTCTCACACTCCCATACAATCAGGACGTTCCACCCCCGCTTTCGGAGCGCGTCTACGTGGCGGTGATCACGTTCCACGTTCCTCCTGAACTTCTCGCTCCAGAATTCAGCTCTGGTTTTCGGCGTCGTGCATCGTCGGCATCCTTCATGCCGGTGCCAGAAGCAGCCGTGAACGAAGATCACCAGGCGATGCTTACGGAGCACGATGTCCGGCGTGCCCGGCATGTCGCGACGATGAATACGAAAGCGGAGCCCCAGGCGATGGGCAGCTCGACGCACGACCATCTCTGGCGTCGTGTTCTTCCCCCGAACACGCCCCATGAGCGCGGACCGCGCTGGTGTCGGCGGAGCGTCCAGCTCCGGGTCAGCTTCCGACTGCTGCTGCGGACGGAGATCTTGGCACACGATCATCGAGTGGCTCGACTTTGACGTCGGCGGGCGCCCGAGCGCGATCTTGACCATTGAGACGATATTGACCCGGACCACTGTTGACTATAGTCAATAGCAGTCGAGGGTGCCATAATGC
>NZ_NWQG01000240.1:0-1800 GCF_002529485.1 Mesorhizobium sanjuanii | reverse complement strand
CCACTGTTGACTATAGTCAATAGCAGTCGAGGGTGCCATAATGCAAACTGATCATCTGCACGCAGCCGAAGCTGCGGCCGCCGCTGGCATCTCGAAGCCCACCCTGCTCCGGTGGATCAAGCTGGGCAAGATCGCGGACGCGGCGCGCCGCGATCGGAATGGCTGGCGCATTTTCGATCAGGGCGAGGTTGATCGCATCAAGTCGGTCGCGGCTTCCACCCACTCCGTCGGGGGTGTGGAATGAGCGATCTCGCCAAGAAGGATGTCGTCAAACGGTACCCGGACTTTCTCGCCGTGGACTTCTTCTGCGGTGCGGGCGGGACTACGCGAGGGCTCATCGACGCGGGCGGCTACGTCATCGCTGGCGTGGACAAGGACACGCGCTGCCGGGAGACCTACGTCGAAAACAATTCGAATGCGACCATCGACTACGCGCCCCCGAAGTTCCTACGGCGGGACATCTTTCCCGTCACCGACGCATATCCGGATGGCGAATACGCAGAGCTGGAGGGCGATCTCGAGCGGCTGATCGAGCACTACCGCAGTCGCGTGCCGGGCACGCCCCTCCTCTTCGCAATCTGCGCGCCCTGCCAGCCGTTCACGAAGCTCTCCCGCAAGGAGCTGAGCGAAGCCCGCAAGGCTGGTCGTGAGCGCGACAGCAACCTCCTGACCGAGGCGGCCAAGTTCGTAGCGCGGTTCCGGCCGGAGATGGTTCTGTCCGAAAACGTCCAAGGCATCGGCGACCCAAAGTACGGCGGCGTCTGGGACGACTTCAAGGCGCAGTTGGGCGAGCTTGGATACGCTACTGGCAGCAAGGTCGTCTGCACATCTAACTTCGGGGTTCCCCAGTACCGGCGGCGCTCCATCCTCGTCGCTGCTCGGCGCGAGCTGGCAAACCCTGCCTTCCTCACCGACGGCGGCCTGGGTGATCTGATCGTGCCTGAGACGGACCCAAACAACGTCGTCAAGACGGTCCAGACTGCGATCGGCCATCTCCCGCCCCTGACGGCTGGCGCGACCGACCCGACGATTCCCAATCACAAAACTCGCTCGTTAAGCGACTTAAACTTGAAGCGCCTCTCGGCGGCCCTGCCAGGCGTGTCGAATATCTATATGGAAAACACGCCAGACGGGGACCTGTCGCTGGCCTGTCATCGCAAAGTGAACGCTAAGCTCCAGACGCGATGTTTCACCGATGTCTACACTCGGATGAGCCCCGATCGCCCGTCGCCAACGATTACGACCAAGTGCCACAGTATCTCCAATGGCCGGTTCGGACACTTCGACGTCCAGCAGCTGCGCGGAATTTCGCTGCGCGAGGCCGCGGTGCTCCAGTCGTTTCCGGCCGACTACGTCTTCTATCCAACCCATATGATCGAGCCTATCGCCCGAATGATTGGAAACGCGGTGCCTCCAAGGCTCGCAGAGTTCTTCTCACGACATCTGACTGCCTCCATCGCGGAGCCGGACGCGCGGGATGCCGCGCAGTTCGCTAGTGCATCGGCCGTCGCGCATGGCTGAGGACGTGGCGATCGAGCCGATAGCAACGTCCTCGACGTCGAACGTCTCATTTAAGACGCGGGCGCGGACGATCGACCACCTCGGCCGCGGTCAAATCGCCGACGCGCCGACTGCGGTGAGCGAGCTGTGGAAGAACGCCTGGGACGCCTACGCGACAAATGTGTCGCTGAACATCTTCGACGGAGCGACCGCGGTGGCGGCGGTTTTCGACGATGGGGTCGGGATGTCCGCATCCGACTTTGTCGACCGATGGCTGGTGATCGGGACCGAGTCCAAAGT
>NZ_NWQG01000239.1:0-4763 GCF_002529485.1 Mesorhizobium sanjuanii | reverse complement strand
CGGCAATCACCGCTGGGGGAATCGGAGGCTCGAACCCCCTTCATCCACGATTTCGGAAATGGCCTCGCTCAGGCTGTTTCGGCGCCGCTTTCCCACGACCCGGTCCCGGCCATCCGCCTGATCAGCGGCGCCGGCTTGAAGACTTGCCGGCCGGTCCGCTCGTGCCAGTGGTCGAGCCGCGCGACGATCTTGTCCACACCTTCGAGGCCGGCCCAGAACATCGGCCCGCCCTTGCCGACCGGAAAGCCGTAGCCATTGACCCAGACGACATCGATGTCGGATGCGCGGGCGGCGATCTTCTCCTCGAGGATTTTGGCGCCTTCGTTGACCAGGGGATAGAGCGTGCGCTCGATGATCTCGTCAGTGCCGATCACGCGTGAGGCGATGCCGCGCTCGGTCGCCTTGTCGCGGATCAGCGCTTCGACCTCCGGATTGGCTACCGGTATACGAGATCCATTCTCGTATAGGTAAAAGCCGCTTCCGGTCTTCTGGCCGAAATGCCCCTGCTCACAGAGCGTGTCGGCAATCACCGCCGTCTGGCCGCGCGCCTTGCGGTTGCGCCAGCCTATATCGAGACCGGCAAGGTCGCCCATCTGGAATGGCCCCATCGGCCAGCCGAAATCGGTGAACGCCCGGTCGATCTGGCTGGGCGTCGCGCCTTCCAGCAGCAGCGCCTCGGACTCGGCGCCGCGCGCGGCGAGCATCCGATTGCCGACGAAGCCATGGCAGACGCCGACGACGACCGGCACCTTGCCGATGCGCCGCGCCAGCTCGACAACCGTCACCAGCGCGTCCGGCGCGGTCTTCTCGGCGCGCACGATCTCCAGCAGCTTCATGACATTTGCCGGGGAAAAGAAGTGCAGGCCAAGCACATCCTGCGGCCGCGAGATCGAGGCGGCGATTTCATTGACGTCGAGATAGGAGGTGTTGGTGGCGAGGATCGCGCCCGGTCTGGCCACCGCGTCGAGCCTGCCGAACACATCCTTCTTGACCGCCATCTCCTCGAACACCGCCTCGACGATCAGGTCGCAATCGGCGAGATCGCCATAATCCGTCGTGCCCTTGAACAGGCCGAGCCGCTGGCGCTTGGCCTCTTCGCTCAACGAACCGCGCGCGACGGAAACACCATAGTTCCTGCCGATCGTCGCCAAGCCGCGCTCCAGCGCCTCGCCGCTGGTTTCCAGCAAGGTGACGGGGTAGCCGCCACTGGCGAAGACCATGGCGATGCCGCCGCCCATCGTGCCGGCGCCGATGACGCCAATGCGCGCGATCTTGCGCCTGGCGATATCCTTGCCGGGAATCTTTGCCGCCTCACGTTCGGCGAAGAACAGATGCCGCTGCGCGCGCGACTGGTCGCCTCCCACCAATTTCAGGAACAGCGCGCGCTCCGCCGCCAGCGCTTCGTCGAAGGGCAGCGCAATCGCATTGCGCACCGCCTGCGCGCAGGCGATCGGCGCTTCAAGGCCCCGCGCCTTCCTGGCGAGATCCGCCGCCTCGGCGTCGAAGCCCACCAGGTCAGTTTCTCGAAGCCCGTCGTTGCGATCGCGTACCGGCGAGAAGGGACCACCCTTGCGGGCGATTTCCCTGGCGAAGTTCACGGCATGCGTGGTCAGATCGCCTTCGAAGACGGCATCGACGAGACCGGCGGCGTGCGCCTCATCCGCACCGATCGGCGAACCGGACACGATCATCCTGAGCGCTTTCACCGCGCCGACCAGGCGCGGCAAGCGCGCCGTGCCGCCGCCGCCCGGCAGCAGGCCGAGCTTCACCTCCGGCAGGCCGAGCTTCGCGCCGGCATCCGCGATACGAAAATGGCAGCCGAGCGCCAGTTCCAGGCCGCCGCCGAGCGCGGTGCCGTGAATGGCTGCGACCGTCGGCTTGGTGATGGCCTCCAGCACAGCCACGATGGCGCGCAGATCGGGCTGCTGCACCGGCTTGCCGAACTCGGTGATGTCGGCGCCGGCAACAAAGGTCCGGCCGGCACAGGCGATGACGATGGCCGTCACTGAAGGTTCGTCCCGCAAGGCAACCAGCGCATGCATCAGCGGCTCGCGGACATGGAAGCTCAACGCGTTGACCGGCGGGTTGTCGATGCTGACTATGGCGACATTGCCGTCATTTGTAACGCTGACGAAATCGGACAAGCAGAACCTCCCGCAATAGCAACCGCGCCTGCGGGTGTTTACAGGGCCAGTATCCCGATTGGAACCGGATTTCCGGCCAGGCCGGTATTCTGCCAGCCCTGGATCAATGGAAGCAGGCGCCTCAGCGCAACGCCTTCTGGCCGCCCGCGGCGGTGATCACCCCGACGATGATCAGCCCAGTCAGCAACAGCCGGACGCCGGCGCTGACGCCGAACGTGTTGAGCATGGTCAAAAGCAGCACCAGGAACAGTGCCGCGCCCCAGACGCCCGGCACATTGGCCTTGCCGCCGGCCACCGACGTGCCGCCGATAACGACCACGGCGATCGAGGCCAGGAGGTACTCATTGCCGATGTCGACATTGGCGCCGCGAAAATAGCCGGCAAGCAGCGCCCCGTCGAGACCACCGAGCGCGCCGGACAGCGTGTAGGTGAGGAAGCGGATGCGGCCGACATTGACGCCGGCCAGCCACGCGGCGCGGATGTTCTGGCCGATCGCCAGCACCGAACGGCCATAGATCATGCGCTGCAGCGCGATCGCGGCACCTATGGTGAACAGCACCGTCAGGATCGCCAGAACCGGAATGCCCAAAATCTGCCAGTTGGTGAAATCGGCGAAGCCCGGCGGCGGCTTGATCTGCAGGCCGCGCCCATAGCTGATGTCGATCGACTGGATGATGAAGCTGGCCGACAGCGTGGCGATGATCGGTGGAATGCGCAGCGCCCAGATCAAGAGATAGTTGGCGGCGCCGATCGCCATGCCGCAGGCGAGTGCCGCCAGCAGGCCGACGGCGATCATCGCATCACTACCGTCCATCACCTTCATGGCGACGGCGCTGGCAAGGCCGATATTGGCCGGCAGCGACAGGTCGACATTGCCCGGCCCGAGCGTGATGACGAACATCTGGCCGACGCCGACGATGACGGTGAAGACGGCAAGCGAAAGGGCTGCCGTGATCATGCCGCCGCCGCCATAGCCGCCGGTGAAGGCGATGGTCGCCAGCCATACCAGCAAGGCGCCGATGAACGACCAGATCCAGGGTTTGGCGAGCAGCAATCGTAGCGAAGCCATCGCTCATCTCTCCCTGCGGCTTATCAGCACCCGGGCCGCCAGCACGATGATCAGGATGGCGCCGTTGGCCGCCACCTGCCAGTCGGGCGGGATATGCATGAAGGTCAACAACGGCGAGGCGGCCAGCGCCAGCGTCAGCGCCCCGAGCACCGCGCCGATCGGCGACACCCGGCCGCCGACGAATTCGCCGCCGCCAAGGATGACGCCGGCGATCGACAGCAGCGTGTAGCCATTGCCGATATTGGCGTCGGCCGAGGTGGTGATGCCGATCAGCGCCATGCCCGACAGCACGCCGAACAGACCGGCTAGCGCAAACAGCACGATCTTGGTGCGAAGCAGCGACCAGCCGGCGCGCTCGAGTGCCGCGGCATTGCCGCCCGAACCGCGCAGGATCACGCCATAGGACGTGCGCATCAGCCCAAAATGGACGACCGCCGCGATCAGCAGTGCGGCGATGATCGGGAACGGAATCAAAGGCGGCTTGAACGCCATGAGCGACAGCAGCCAGTCCGGCGCCTTGCCGCCGGGCTTCGGCAGGACGAGGATCGCCAGCCCCTGCCAGACGAAGCTCATGCCGAGCGTCACCACGATCGAAGGCAAATTGCGCAGATGGATCAAGGCGCCGAGCAGCGCGTAGACGCCGATCGATCCGAGCAGGATCAGGACGCCGATGAGCGGCGCATCCTTCAGCCATGTCGCGGTGACGCAGCCGACGAAACCGACAAAGGTGCCGATCGACAGGTCCAGCTCGTTGCCGGCTATGACGAACATCTGCGCGATCGTCGCCAGAGCGATCGGGATCGCCAGGTTGAGCATCAGGCTGAAGCCGAAATAGCTGATGGCACGCGGATTGAGCCAGCCGATCGCCAGCAGCACCAGCACCAGCGACAGGGCCGGCAGCAGGCCGCGCAGCATGCGCGCCCGCGCCAGCTTGTCGCGCTCGGCAGACCCCCTGATCCCACTCTCGACGGATGCCGCTGTCATCTCAGGCCGCGTCGCCGAATGAGGACTGGATGATCTTTTCCTCCGTCAGCTCGTCGCGGCTTAGGTTGGCTACGATGCGGCCGTTCTTGAAGACATGGATGTGGTCGCAATTGTCGAGCTCTTCGGTTTCGGTTGTGTACCAGAGGAAGGTGCGGCCGTTACGGGCCTCTTCGCGCACCAGGTCGTAGACCTCGAGCTTGGTGCCGATATCGACGCCGCGCATCGGGTCGTCCATCAGCACGATCCTGGCGTCGGAACCGAGCGCCCGGGCAAACAGCGCCTTCTGCTGGTTGCCGCCGGACAGCGAGAAGATGTTGTTGTTCATGTCGAGGGTGCGGATGCCGATTTTCTCGCGCCAGAAGCCGGCGAGTTCGGCTTCGCGCCGCGGCGAGATCAAGAGGCCGCTGCGCAGCCGCGCCAGCGATCGGATGCCGATGTTTTGCGCGATCGACCATTGCGGGAAAATCCCGTCCGACTGGCGGTCGCCGGCCACCAGCGCGACCGGCGCGGTGACCTCGATGCCGGCCCTGGCGCGCGACGCCGCGGCAAAGATCGCCAGCAACAGG
>NZ_NWQG01000238.1:0-14709 GCF_002529485.1 Mesorhizobium sanjuanii | reverse complement strand
AAGCCCGATGATCTCGCCGGCATGCGCGACAAGCTCCTTGCCGTCATCCTGCCTGGCCGGGCGCGCCCGCACCCGCAGAGGCCCGGGCGCCGGCCTGCTGGCGGTCTCGGCTGCGGCCTTCTGCCGCGCTTCCACGCCGCCCATGGCCGTTACCAGCCTGTCGCGGTCGAAAGCCTTAGCCGCATCGGACGCGACGACCTTGCCATCCCGCATCACCACGATGCGATCGGCATTGCCGAGCACCTCGCCCAGGAGATGCGAGATCAGGATGCAACTTTTGCCGCTGGCCACGAAGCGCCGGACGAAGGCCAGCAACTGGCCTGCCGTATGCGCATCGAGCGAGGATGTCGGCTCGTCGAGGATGACCAGATCGAGCGGATCCTGCGTCACCGTGAAGGCGCGCGCCACCTCCACCATCTGCCGCCTGCCGATGGAAAGGTCGCCGGCAATGTCGGCGGCCGAGATGCTGTGGCCAGGGAAGATCTCGTCGAGCTTGGCGGTGATGAGATCGGCCGCCTTGCGCCGCCAGCCGAAGCCGCTGAGCGAGGCATGGTTGATACGTGTGTTTTCAGCGACGCTGAGATTGGGGCAGAGCGACAGCTCCTGGAACACGCAGCGTATGCCGAGCTCAAGCGCGCGCGGCACCGAATAGTGGTCCTCGATGCCGCCACGCACGGCGATCCGTCCGCTGTCGGGCATCAGCGTGCCCGCCACCATATGCATGAGCGTCGATTTGCCCGCGCCATTGTGGCCGACGAGACCGACGCATTCGCCGGCGCCGACATGAAAGTCGACGCCGGAGAGTGCGCGGACGGCGCCGAAATGCTTTTCGGCGCCGTCCAGCCTGACGATGTCTGCACTGGCCTCCGGCATCCCTCAGCAATATCCGTTTGGCGATGCCTGCGGCAAGGATTGTCTCGGGCTCACTTGATGTTGGCTTTGATGGCCGCGATGGCGTCCTCTTGCGTATATTCATGGCTGGCCACACCACCCTTGGGGATTTTCGGCAGCGCCGCCTCGAAATCGTCCTGGGTGAAGGCAAGGTATGGCACCAGCAGATCGTGCGGGATGTCGGTGCGGCCGTCGAGCACCTGCTGCGCCACCCAGAAAGCCAGCGACGACACACCCGGCGCGATGGAAGCCGACCAGGTCTGGTAGCCATCCTTTTCCTTCTGTTCCTTCCACCACTGCAATTCGTCCTGGCGGTTGCCCATGATGATGGTCGGGCGTGGTTTGCCGGCAGCGGCGAAGGCCTGTGCCGCGCCATAACCATCGCCACCCTGATCGACGACGCCGACGATGTCGGGCAGCGACGGCAGGATCGTCGCGACGGCCTTCTGTGCCGTCGTCTGGTCCCAGTCGCCGGTGACCGAACCGACGATCTTGAATTCGGGATGGGCGGCGACACCTTCCAGGATTCCGGCATGGATGGCATCGTCGATCGAGGTACCGGCAAGGCCGCGGATCTCCAGCAGATTGCCGCCCTTGGGCTGGAACTTGGCCATCTGCTCGATTTCCTGCTTGCCCATGTCCTTGAAGTCGACGACGACGCGGTAGGCGCAGGGTTCGGTGACGATGCCGTCGAAGGAGACGACGACGATGCCGGCGTCGCAAGCCTGTTTGATGGCGCCGTTGAGCGCATCGGGCGAGGCGGCGTTGATGACGATGGCGTCATAGCCCTGCAGGATCAGGTTTTGCACCTGCGCCGCCTGGGTCGGCACTTCCTTGTCGGCCGTCGTGAAGACGTCGGCGGCGGCGACCACCTTGTCCTCGACCGCCTTCTTGGTGACGATGCCGTAGCTGTCGAGCATCGCCTGGCGCCACGAATTGCCGGCATAGTTGTTGGAGAAAGCGATCTTCTTGCCGCTGGTGTCGGCAAACGCGGTGCCTGACGCGAGCATCGCCGCGAATGCGCCCAAAACAAGCATTTTCTTCATGTCATACTCCTCCCTGAGTCGCAGGTCTTTGTTGGCTGCTGATGGCTGTTAAAAATTCACGTCCCTGTTTTTTATCTATTGTCAGACAAATGCAGATGGCTCGCAAGCTGTCAACTGCAATCCGGCGGCGTTGACGATCAACTTGCGGTGCGGCGATTGAAAAGCCCTCGGCTCATGGGCTAGGGAAGGGACCGGAGGCCAAAATCGGATGGCAGTGACGCCGACAATCGCGCCGGGCGCGCCCGGAATCCCGGCGCGCTGGACTTCAAGCGCCAAGAGCGGTGTCGGCACCGCGCTTTCCCTGGCCAGCCGTGTCTGGTTCACGATCAGCCACGGCATCCTCAACGAGATCTACTATCCCCACCTCGACAGCGCGTGCACGCGCGATATGGGGCTGATCGTCACCGGCCCCGGCGGCTATTTCTCCGAGGAAAAGCGCGACGCCGGGCATGCTATCGAGCCATTCGAGGACGGCGTGCCCGCTTACAGGCTGCTGAACACAGCGGCCGACGGTACCTACCGGATCAAAAAGCGGATCATTACGGATCCGAAACGCCCCGCTCTGCTGCAGGAGATAAGCTTCACGCTGCTGAAAGACGGGGCGTCCGACTACAGCGTCTATGCGCTGCTGGCGCCGCATCTCGTCAACGCCGGCATGGGCAACACCGCCTGGGTCGGCGACCACGAGGGAACGACTGTCCTGTTCGCGTCGGGACGCGGTGTCTGCCTGGCACTCGCTTCGTCCCTCCCGTGGGGCACGTGCTCCGCTGGCTATGTCGGCATCTCCGACGGCTGGCAGCAATTGCAGAACGGTGGCCGGCTCGATCCGACCTGCCAAAGGGCAGAGGACGGCAATGTGGCGTTGACCGGCGAGATCGGCTTTTCCGCCGAGACTCCGAAGGTCTTGCTGGCGCTGGGCTTTGGCGCGACGCCGCAAGATGCGGCGGAGGTCGCTTTCGCCAGCCTGAAGCAGGGCTTCGAGGCAGCCAGGGCCTATGTCGAGAAATGGCGCAAATGGCAGGCGGGACTGCTGCCGCTCGACCGGTACACGGCGTCCGGGCTCAATAGTTACCGCGTCAGCACGGCGGTTCTGGCAGCGCATCGGTCGATCGCCACGCCGGGTGCTGCCGTCGCCAGCCTGTCGATCCCTTGGGGATTCAACAAGGGTGACGACGATCTCGGCGGCTATCATCTGGTCTGGCCGCGCGACCTGGTCGAAACCGCCGGCGGTTTCCTCGCCGCCGGCGATCCAGAGCAGGCGCTGGAGATTCTCGGCTATCTCCGTTCCATCCAGCAGCCCGACGGCCATTGGCCGCAGAACGCCTGGCTCGACGGGACGGCCTACTGGCCCGGCATCCAGATGGACGAATGCGCCTTTCCATTGCTGCTCGCCGACGCGCTGCGCCGCGCCGGGCACTTGCCGCGCGCCAAACTGACGGCTTTCATGCCGATGATCGAGCGGGCTGCTTCCTATGTCATGCGCAATGGCCCCGTCACCGGCGAGGACCGCTGGGAAGAGGATGCCGGCTACAGCCCTTTCACGCTGGCCGTCGAGATATCCGCCCTGCTCGCCGCCGCTGACATATTCGATGCTTGCGACAACCATCAGCCGGCAAACTACCTGCGCGAAACCGCCGATATCTGGAACGACCAGATCGAGCGCTGGACCTATGTCACGGGCACTCCCCTTTGCAGAGACGTTGGCGTCAACGGTTACTACGTCCGCATCGCGCCACGCGACGCCGCGGGAGCGGCATCGCCGAAGGACGGCTATGTGCCGATCAAGAACCGGCCGCCTGGCGATACCAACCGGCTGGCCGAGGCGATCGTCAGCCCGGACGCGCTGGCGCTGGTCCGCTTCGGCCTGAGAGCCGCCGATGATCCGCGCATCGTCGACACGCTGAAAATCATCGACGCCACGCTGCGCCGCGACCTGCCGCAAGGGCCGGTCTGGTACCGTTATACCGGCGACGGCTACGGCGAACATGAAGATGGCGCGCCCTTCGATGGCACCGGCCAGGGCCGCGCCTGGCCGCTGCTCGCCGGCGAACGTGCCCATTACGAGCTGGCGGCGGGGCGCAAGGACAGGGCGGCGAGCCTGCTCCGGACGCTTGAAGGCTCGGCCGGGCATGGCGGCCTGCTGCCGGAGCAGGTCTGGGACGGTCCCGACATGCCGGAACGCGAGTTGCGGCGCGGCGGACCTTCGGGCAGCGCCATGCCGCTGGTCTGGGCGCATTCGGAGCATATCAAACTGCTGCGTTCGCTCCGCGACGGCGCGGTCTTCGACATGCCGCCGCAAGGCGTGAAACGCTACATCATGGACAAAACAGTGTCGCCGTTCCGGACATGGCGCTTCAACAACAAGGTCCGCACCATCCCGGCCGGCAAGGTGTTGCGGCTGGAATTGCTCGCCCCGGCAATCGTCCATTGGAGCCGCGACAACTGGGCGACCGCCCATGACAGCCGGACCACCGGGAACGCCTTTGGCATCCATATCACCGATTTGCCGGTTGCCGACGCTCCGTCGGGCACTACGATCGTCTTTACTTTTCTCTGGTCCGATGCCGGCCGATGGGAGAATGTCAACTTTTCCGTCGGCATCGATGGGTCGGACGGCCAATGATTTCGATTCCTCAAACGACCGGGACAAGACCATGCAGATAGGAATGATGGGACTGGGCAGGATGGGCGCCAATATGGTGCGGCGCCTGCTGCGCGACGGCCACGAATGCGTCGTCTACGACATCAACCCGGCCAGCGTCGCGGCTCTGGTCAAGGATGGCGCGGTCGGCGCCGCCTCCATGGAGGAGTTTGTCGGCAAGCTGACCAAGCCGCGCAGCGCCTGGCTGATGCTGCCGGCGGCGATCACCGGCAAGATCGCCGACCAGGTGGCGGCGCTGATGGAGCCCGGCGACATCATCGTCGACGGCGGCAATTCCTACTACCACGACGCCGTCGACCAGGCCGCTGAACTCGCGGCCAAGGGCCTGCACTATGTCGATGTCGGCACCAGCGGCGGCGTCTGGGGCCTCGAGCGCGGCTACTGCCTGATGATCGGCGGCCCCGATAGCGCGGTCCAGCATCTCGATCCGATCTTCGCGACGCTGGCGCCAGGCGCCGATGCCGGCGCCACTCCGGCCAGGGACGGCGGAACCGCGCCCTTTGGTTATCTCCATTGCGGGCCGAGCGGCGCCGGCCATTTCGTCAAGATGGTCCATAACGGCATCGAATACGGTGTCATGGCCGCCTATGCCGAAGGCATGAACATCCTGAAGTCGGCGAATGCGGGCAAACGCAAGCGCACGGCGGACGCCGAGACCAGCCCGCTGGAAAACCCGCAATACTACCAGTTCGACATCGACCTTGCCGAGGTGGCCGAGGTCTGGCGGCACGGCAGCGTCATCGGCTCCTGGTTGCTCGACCTGACGGCCGGCGCGCTGAAGAGCGATTCCGCGCTGACCCAGTTCGGCGGCCGGGTTTCGGATTCCGGCGAAGGCCGCTGGACGCTGAAGGCGGCCATCGACACCGGCGTGCCGGCGCCGGTGCTGTCCTCGGCCCTGTTCGACCGCTTTTCCTCGCAAGGCGAATCCGAATTCGCCGACAAGCTGCTGTCCGCCATGCGCTTTGCCTTCGGCGGCCATGTCGAGAAGCCGAAGACCGGCGTGTGAGCGGGGAAGAACAGGATGAGCCAGGAACGGTCCGACACGCTGGTGCTTTTCGGAGCAACCGGCGATCTCGCCCACAAGAAGATATTTCCCGCACTCTACCAGATGGTCGCCAAGGGCAGCCTCACCGAGCCGGTGATCGGCGTCGCCTTCGACCCCTGGGATCTCGGCAAGCTGCAGGCGCGTGCGCGTGACGGCATCGTCAACGCCATCGGCAAGATCGACGAAAAGATCTTCGCCAAATTCGCCTCGCAATTGCGCTATGTCAGCGGCGACTACCGCGACGGGGCGACCTTCGACAAACTGAAGACAGCGCTTGGATCGGCGCAGCGGCCGCTGCACTACATGGCGGTGCCGCCGACCATGTTCGAGACCGTCGTCCAGGGCCTGGAGCAATCCGGCACGGCGCATGGCGCGCGGCTGATGATCGAAAAGCCCTTCGGCCACGATCTGCAGTCGGCGCGCTGGTTGAACCGGGTGCTGCATCTGGTGTTCGACGAGCAATCGATCTTCCGCATCGACCATTATCTCGGCAAGGAGGCGATCCAGAACCTGCTCTATTTCCGCTTCGCCAATTCCTTCCTCGAGCCGATCTGGAACCGCAACTACGTCGAAAGCGTGCAGATCACCATGGCCGAGGATTTCGGCGTCGAGGGTCGCGGTCGCTTCTACGACGAGGTCGGCTGTATCAGGGACGTCATCGAGAACCATCTCCTCAACATCCTGCTGCTGCTCGCCATGGAGCCGCCGGTCGGGCGCTCGGCCGACGACCTGATCGACGAGAAGGTGCAGGTGCTAAGAGCCATCCGCACGCTGACCAGGGACGATGTCGTGCGCGGTCAATTCAAAGGCTATCTAGCCGAGCCCGGTGTCGCGCCGAACTCGCCGGTCGAGACCTTCGCGGCGGTGCGCTTCCTCGTCGACACATGGCGCTGGCGGGATGTGCCCTTCTTCATCCGCGCCGGCAAGAACATGCCGGTGCATGCCACGGAAGTGATCGTACGGCTGAAGCGGCCGCCGCTCGACGTCTTCGACCCGATCAAGCCAGGTGACGCCAACCACGTCCGTTTCCGCATCAACCCGCAGGTGGCGATCTCGATCGGCGCCCAGCGCAAGCAGCCCGGCGACGACATGATCGGCGAACAGGTCGAACTGACGGCGCTCGACGAGTCGAAAGGCGACATGCCGCCCTATGAGCGGCTGATCGGCGACGCCATGAACGGCAATCGCCAGTTGTTCACCCGCCAAGATGCCAGCGAACTCGCCTGGCGTATCGTCGGCCCGGTGCTCGGCGACGCGACGCCGCCGCATGTCTATGAGCCCAAGACCTGGGGCCCGGAAGACGCCATGAACGGTTTCGGTCCGCCCAATGGCTGGATCAACCCATCGAAGTAATGGCTTGGAGGTAAAGGATGGCCAGGACGGTGAAGCCCGCCACGGCAAACAACGAAAAGATCGTGCTGTCGATCGACATTGGCGGTTCCCACGTCAAGATCCTGACCAGCGCCGGCGGCGAGGAGCGCCGGGCCGATTCCGGACCCGGGCTGACGCCGCAACAGATGATCCAGACAGTAATGACGCTGGCTGATGGCCTACCGTTTGATGTCGTCTCGATGGGTTATCCCGGCCCGGTAAACCACAACAGGCCGCTGATGGACCCCGCCAATCTCGGCAAGGGCTGGGCCGGCTTTGATTTCGCGGCCGCGTTCGGCAAGCCGGTGAAAGTCGTCAACGACGCGCTGATGCAGGCCATCGGCAGCTATGAAGGCGGCCGCATGCTGTTCCTGGGCCTGGGCACGGGTCTGGGCGCCGCGATGATCGTCGACAATGTCGCCCAACCGATGGAACTTGCCCATTTGCCTTACAAGAAGGGCGGCAGTTTCGAGGATTACGTCGGCGAACGCGGGCTGGAAAAACGCGGCAAGAAGAAATGGCGCAAACACGTCTTCGACGTGGTCGATCGGCTGCGCGCCGCCATGCAGCCCGATTATGTGGTTATCGGCGGCGGCAATGTCGACAAACTCGACGAATTGCCTGTTGATTCCAGACGCGGCGACAACACGCGCGCCTTTGAAGGCGGATTTCGACTGTGGCGCGACAAATCACTTATCGTCTGATATTGTGATGGCTTACGGTCAGGCTGTTGATCTGGCCCTGCCGTTAGTATTGTTGTTCAAAATAATGTGTGACGTGATGCGGCGTCATTGCATTGTGCAGATTTGCCGACTAGGAGTTCTGCCGCCCCATGGATGGAGAAAATAGATTGACCGACGATAGCAACGACGCTCGCAAGGACATTGACCTTCTCGAACTGACCGCCCACATCGTGTCCGCCTACGTCGAAAAGAACCGCCTGCCGGCTTCCGGCCTCGGCGATCTCATCGCCAGCGTCAGCGCCTCGATAGGCGGGCTCGGACGACCTGCCGTTCCGGCTCCGGTACCGTTGACGCCAGCGGTCAATCCCAAGAAATCCGTGACGCCGGATTTCATCATCTGCCTCGAAGACGGCAAGAAGTTCAAATCGCTGAAGCGTCATATCGGTGTTCATTTCGGGCTGACGCCGGACGCCTATCGCGCCAAATGGGGCTTGCCATCGGACTATCCGATGGTCGCCCCCAACTATGCCGCCTCGCGCTCGCAACTGGCGAAGGCGATCGGCCTCGGCCGCAAGGCCGCCCCGCCGCCGGCGCCGGTAAAAAAGACGAGGAAGTCCAAGGCCACGGCCTGACCAAGGCGAGAGCGGATTTGGTCGTTCTGCCGGCGATCTCGCGTCGGTGGACGGGGGGAGCGCGGCCATGAACTACACCAGGATGGTGATCGAGAAAGAGGCGCCGGAGGAATACGGCTACGACCGTATCCGCTACAATCTCTCCGAAAGCTCGATCGCCGATCAGAAGCTTTCCGATATCGGCCCATCGCTGCCCGACCTCACGCTCTTCTACGGCGAGCACCGGGGCGACAAGGATTTGCGGGCGCTGATAGCGGCGCAGGACGAGGGCCTTTCGCCCGACGACGTGCTGGTCACCGCCGGTGCCGCGGGCGCGCTGTTCATCATCTCGACAGCACTTTTGTCCGAGCGCGATCACCTCGTCGTCGTCAGGCCCAACTACGCCACCAACATCGAGACGCCCAAGGCGATCGGCTGCGCCATCTCCTATGTCGATCTGGACTTCGACGCGGGCTTCGCCATCGATGTCGGGCGCGTCGCGGCCCAGATGCGACCAGACACCCGGCTGATCAGCTTCACGTGCCCGCACAACCCGACGGGCACGATGATGAGCCAGGCCGACCTCGATGCGCTGGTGGGCCTCGCTGAAAGCCGCAACTGCCATCTGCTGGTCGACGAGACCTATCGCGACCTCTCCTATGGACGGCGCCTGCCTTCGGCGGCGTCGCTAAGCGCACGGGCGATCAGTGTCTCGTCGCTGTCCAAGGCCTTCGGCATTCCCGGCATCCGCATCGGCTGGCTGGTCACCAGGGACACGGGGCTTCAGGAAAAATTCCTCGCCGCCAAGGAGCAGATCGGCATCTGCGGCAGCGTCATCGACGAGGCCATCGCACGCAACATGCTCCAGCGCCGGGACGATTTCCTTGCGGCGCTGCTGCCGCAGATGGCGAAGCGGCGCGACATCGTCCAAGCCTGGATCGATCGCGAACCGCTGGCCGACTGGGTGCGGCCGGAGGGCGGCGTTGTCGGCTTCCCGCGCCTCAATGTCGATGCCGGTTTCGAGATCGACCGCTTCTATGTGAACCTGCTGGAGAACCATGGCACCTATGTCGGACCCGGCCACTGGTTCGACATGCCGAAGCGCTTCTTCCGCATTGGTTTCGGCTGGCCGAAGGAGGCCGATTTGCAGGGCGGCCTCGACGCCATTTCCGCCGCGCTGCGGCAGTAACTTCCCCGTGCAATCGAGCGAACAGGCCGAAAAACGCTTGATCCAAGGCTGATTTTAACGCATATGCGCCCCGAACTTTGACAAGTTTCATTGGCCGGAACAGCGCCCGTCAGGGAAGTGCCCCGCCAGCCGATGTAAATGCAACGGGGCCTCTCTCCATGACACTTGAACAGACCTCGCCGGAGCAGCGCTATGCCGCTTTCCGGCACAAAGCCTTCCTCAGCTATTGGGCGGCGCGCTTCCTCACCACTTTCGCGACCATGATTGTCTCCGTCGCGGTCGGCTGGCAGGTCTATGACCTGACGCGCGATCCCTTCGATCTTGGCATTGTCGGCATCGTCCAGTTCCTGCCGTCGCTGTTTCTGGTGCTGATCACCGGCGTCGTCGCCGACCGCTTCGGCCGCCGTCTGATCATGGCGCTGTCGACATTGATCGAGGCCGCCTGCGCGCTCGTCCTCCTGTATTTGACGCTGCGCGGTCTCGTCAGCCCGCTGCCGATCTTCGTCGTGCTCGCTTTGTTCGGCGTGGCGCGCGCCTTTTACGGGCCGGCCTCGTCCTCGCTGTTTGCAAATCTGGTGCCGCCGGAGGATTTCGGCAACGCCATTGCCTGGAACTCGTCCGCCTGGCAGACGGCGACCATTGTCGGCCCGGTTGCCGGCGGCCTGCTCTATGGTCTTTCGGCAGAGGTCGCATATGCCACCGCCGCCGTCCTGATGGCGGTGGCCGCCCTGCTGGTCTTCACCATTCCGAAGCCGGCCCAACGAACCGCCACCGACAAGCCGTCGATGGAGACGCTGTTTGCCGGCTTCCGCTACATCTGGGGCGAGAAGATCGTGCTCGGCGCCATCTCGCTCGACCTCTTCGCCGTGCTTCTGTCCGGCGCCTCGGCGCTGCTGCCGGTCTATGCGCGCGATATTCTCGAACTCGGCCCCTGGGGCCTTGGCCTGCTGCGCTCTGCACCTGGCATTGGGGCCATCTGTGTCGCGGTCTGGCTGGCCGGACACCCGATCCGCAACCATGCGGGCGTGATCATGCTCGGCTTCGTCGCGGCGTTCGGCGCCTTCACGGTGCTGTTCGGCCTCTCGACCCTCACCTGGCTGTCGATTGTCGCCCTTGCCTTCCTCGGCGCCACCGACATGTTCAGCGTCTATATCAGGGAGACGCTGATCCAGCTGTGGACGCCGGACGAGGTGCGCGGCCGCGTCAACGCCGTCAACCAGGTCTTCGTCGGCGCCTCCAACGAGGTCGGCGAATTCCGCGCCGGCACCATGGCGGCGTTGATCGGCACAGTGCCGGCGGTGGTGATCGGCGGCGTCGGGGCCGTGATCGTCGCCGGATTGTGGGCGGTGCTGTTCCCGCAATTGCGCAAGGTGCGCCACCTCGACGGGCGAAACTGACGCGGACCTCCCTATCGCGCTGCCGGCTTGCCGAAGATCCGCTCTAGGAATTCGCCGAGCCAGCGCTTGAGATGCATGTCCCAGATCAGCCGGCCGCCGAGATGGTCGCGGCCGGGCTGGGCGCCGGGCAGTTCGAAGCGATGCGCGCCGCGCACGACCCAGCGTTGCATCATCGCCCTGGTCAATTCGCCATGGAACTGGATGCCCCAGGCATTGTCGCCATAGCGGAAGGCCTGGTTGGGATAGGTGTCGGCCGTCGCCAAGAGCGTCGCGTCCTTGGGCAACGAAAAGCCCTCGCGATGAAACTGGTAGACCATCTCGGGCCAGTGCATCAGCTCGCGGCCAGCCTCCGTCGCCTTCAGCGGATACCAGCCGATCTCGACCAGCCCCTCGCCATGACCCTCGACCTTGCCGCCGAGATGGTTGACCAGCATCTGCGCGCCGAGGCAGATGCCGAGGAAAGGCCGGTTCTCCTTCAGCGGAACGTTCAGCCAGTCGGTCTCGCGGCGGACGAACTCGTCCTCGTCATTGGCGCTCATCGGTCCGCCGAACACCACCGCGCCGGCATGGCCGTCCAGCGTTTCCGGCAAGCTATCGCCGAGCGGCGGGCGGCGCATGTCTAGGTCGAAACCTTCCTCGATCAGCATATGGCCAACGCGTCCGGGGCTCGAATTCTCCTGATGCAGCACGATCAGGATCTTTGGCCTTGGACTTCGCGGCATGCTCGGGCTCGTCCTGTCTATTCGTCGCTCGACGTTCCGGTGGCGCCTGGGGCTTGCGCGGCCGCCTTGCGGCGCGCCTCGACGCGGTCGCGGCGATCGACGCCGATCAGCTCGGCGACGCGCCAGACGGTGTTGTCCTCGAGCTCATGCAGTTCGTCGTCGGCATAGACGATCTCCCACATCAGGCCGATGAAGGCCTTGCGCGCATCCGCGTCGAGATGGCGCTTCAGCACGCTGGTGAAGGCGTAGAGATCGATCGCCTCATTGTCGGCGCGCTCGCCGGCCGCGGCCAGCGCCTCGAGTTCGTCGCCGCTGATCGAATAGGTCTCCGCCAGCACCGCCTTGAACCGCTCCCACTCGACGTCCTGGCGCACACCGTCGGCGCTCATCACATGGTAGAGCAGGGCCGACGCGGCAATGCGCGGGTCATCGCCGTTGCTGCGAGCACCGCCGCCAGCCGGCAAATCCCTCAGAAATGACAGAACACGTTCGAACATATGGCTATTCCCAATAGGCCGGAATCAATTCCGGGCCAGATCAAAACAAGCGGAACCGGCGTGGCGATTTTTCGTCTCCATCTTCCGGATCGACACCGGGGTCGTCGGGGAGGCGCGCCAGTTCCTCCGCCGGTTCCACAGCTTCGGCATCGGCCGGCACCGCGGCAAAGGCGGCCGCCGTGACCGGCGCGACCTGTTCTTCGCTTCGCGGCGATGGCGTTTCGGTCGCGACAGTTTGCTCTTCGGCGGCAACGGATGGCGTCAGCTCGATCGCCTTTTCCTTCGCCGGCTTCTCCGGCGCTGGAATGACCGGCACCACGCCGTCCGGCTTGTCCTCGTCGCTGTCGATCAACTGGCCGAGCCGCTCCATCGGCGCGCGCCATTCGAAGGCGTCGAGCTTGCCGGTGATCGGCGACACCGGCGCCCATTGTTCGGAGACGACGCCGTCGGCAACCCAGGCCGGATCGCGTGGCGCGCGCACCGCCTTGGACAAAAGCTGGCGCACCTTGCCTTGATCGCCCGTGTCGGCCTCCTCGATGTCGGCCAGCAGCAGATAGGCGCCTTCGCGGCGATCCATGCGGATGGCCGCTTCCGCCTCGCGGCGGGCGGTTGAAAAATCCTGGGCGTCGAGCGCGGCGCGCGCCACCGTCAGCGAGGATTCAGCATGGTTCTTCTTCATCTCCTGCAGCTTCCTGGCCCGGTTCAGCCGGTCGAGCACCGCATCACCAGGCCGCGCGTGGGTGTAGAGCTCGGCGATCTCGGGATGCGGCTCAGCCTTCCATGCCGCTTCGAGGATCTTCGAGCCCTTGCGCATGTCATTTTGCCTGAACAGCGCCTTGGCGGCGGCAACCGCCGCCGGCGCGAAATCGGGCCGCAGCCGGTTGGCCTCTAGCGCCGCGGTCCTGGCGGCGTCGGGATCGCTGTCGGCCAGCGCCTGCGCCTTGGCGGTGAGCAGCACGGCGCGCCGCCGGTTGGCGGCATCGCGCTCGATCTGCCGCGTCGATTTCTGTGCCTCGACCAGCTTCAGCGCGCCGTCCCAGTCGCCGCGCCCGGTCAAGTCCTCAAGCGTCGATTCGGCGGCCCAGGCCAGTTGCGGCGCCATGACGGCGGCGCGCCCGGCATAGTGCCTGGCAGCATTGCGGTCGCCGAGCCGCTCGGCCTCGAGATAAAGCCCGCGCAGGCCGAGCAGCCGCATCTCGGGGTCGTCGAGCATGGTCTCGAACTTCTCGCGCGCGCCCTCATGGTCGCCTTCGAGCAGCGAGGCCTGCGCTGCGAGCAGATGGATCAGCGGCTCCTGGTCCGAGCGGATCAGCTTTGCCGCTTCCTTGGTCTTCTTGCGCGCCAGCGCGCCGTCTCCGGCGCCTGCGGCGATCATGCCGGTCGACAGCGCCTGATAGCCACGGTCGCGTCGGCGAACGCGGAAATAACGCGAGATGGTGTAGGGACTGTTCCACAGCGACTTGATCAGCCACCAGACGATCATCACCGCGGCAACGACGGCGACCACGGCCACCGCCGCCACCATCAGGCTGACCTGGTACTGATAGCCGCTGAAAGTGACGACCATCTCGCCCGGCCGGTCCGCCAGCCAGGCGAAACCGAGCCCGAGCGCGAAGACGACGGCGAGGAAAAAGAGAATGCGGATCATCTTGTTTTCCTCAATCTCACGCCTTCATCGCGCCGGCGATCAGCGCATCGACTGCGGTCTCGACTTCCATGCGCGCCTTCAATTTGCCGGCAAAGTCGGCGCCGGCGGCCTTGGCCGCTTCCGGCAGCGTAGCGTATTCGCTGAGCGCCTTGGCGTAGTCGCCCTGGTTGACCGCCACCTCCATGCGCGCGACGGTTTCCGGCGCACCAGCACCTTCGACGGCGCCGATCGGCCTGACCTTGACCAGCGATTCGGCGCTGGTCAAAAGGTTCTGAAGGAAGCCGGCATTCTGGTCCACAGGCGTTGCCGCAGCGACCATGGCATTGGCCGCTGCCTCCATTTCGGCCGCGATATCGGCGCGCTTTGGAACGCCCTTTTCGGCGTAGGGCCGCAGCGCGTCTAACTCCGGCGCATCCGGCGAGATCGCCGCGAAGGTCTCGAGCTCGGCGGCGAACGGCGCGCCACGGTCGAGCGCCGCCTTCAGCGCTGACGCCGCGATGGCGAGCGCGATCTTCGGCTGCGACGCCTGCGCCTCGACCTTGCCGGAAAGCTGCGACACCGATTGTTCCAGCGCGTCAAGCCGGCCTTCCTGCGCCGTCGCCGCCTCGCCGGCGGATTTCAGCGCCGCATCGAGCCCGGCCAGCTTTTCGTTGAGCGGGCCGAGGTCGACCGGCGCCGTATTGTCGGCCTGGCCGAGCGCCGCGACCGCCGTTTCGATCTGCTTGACCTTGTCGCCCAGCGCCGCGATCCCGGCATTGTCGCCCGCTCCGCCCTGCCCGACCACCGATTTCAGCGCCGCGACATCCGTCTTGACCTGGTCCAACGCCGACGCCAGCCCGTCCACCTTGGCCGATGCATCACTGTTGCCGCCGGCTTCCTTCAAGCCTGCGATCTCGCTCCTCAGCGAAGCGATTTCGCCGTTGACGCCGTCGAGCGATACAGTGCCG
>NZ_NWQG01000237.1:0-19681 GCF_002529485.1 Mesorhizobium sanjuanii | reverse complement strand
CTCTAATTCGTCAGGTATCTGTGACAACATTCTTCTTTTTCTTCTTTATATTCTATTTGTCGGCCATAGCTTTCTATATCGGAACATATAGGGGGATGATGTCGTTCTCCGCGATGGACGAAATCTATGACCAGCGCGCTCGGTTTGGCGCCATGCAGGCGAGCACGCTTGCACTTTATCTGACGGGATGGCTGTCGAATGCGATGAACCCCTACCTCCTGGCGGTTGGACTGTTCGACCGGACGCGGAGATGGGCGATAGCGGTCGGGCTTGCTGGGCAAGTCATCGTCTTTATGGCCTTCGCCGGAAAGATGATGCTGGTGATTCTGATCGTGACGTTCGGCTTCTACTTTTTCGCGATCAACAAAGGTCGTATTTCGGCGCCTCGCCTTGCATTCGGCTTTGCCATGTTGACGGCGTCATCATTCGCAATGCTTGTGGCCACCGACTACCAACCTGTCGGGACAACCTTGGATATGGTGGCGCTGATCTATATGCGGACCCTTGGCATTCAAGGTGCAATGACTGGCGTGTATGCGGATGTGTTTTCCAGCAGCCCGCTCACCTACTGGTCACACATGAACATCATGAACATGATCATCGACTATCCCTACAAGGTGCCGCTTGGATATGTCGTCGGCTCCCGTCTGGTCGGAGGAACCGGGTTCAATGCCAACTCCCATTTTTGGGCCACGGATGGAATAGCAGCTTATGGTATGCCGGGGGTGGTCATCATGGGGGCGGTTCTCGGCCTGCTTCTCAGCCTTGCAAACAAGGTCGTGACGCCCGACCGGTTGCCGTTCGCAGCGACTGTCTCGATCCCGTTCATTATGTCTCTGGGAAACTCGTCGCTCTTCACCAGCCTCGTCACCGGCGGCGGGCTGATTATGGTCATGATGATAGCCTATGGCGTGCCGCAACCCCAGGCACCACGCGAGCGGGGAGCCTCCTACTGGCATCATATGCCGTCCAGGCTTTTCAGGTGAAGGATTGACTGGCGGATTGGCTCGTAGCGATTTGGGCATCGATGACGTCGATCATCCAGTCCCGACCCATCCGCCGCGCTGCCATTGCCACTCGCGGTGCCCTCCTGCACTCGGCACCAGGTTCTGGATGCGAGCGCCCGGAAAGCCTGGGAACGTCGGTCGGCCCGTCCCCACCGAAGCCGCGACAGGCTGGGTGCTGGAATTCTCCGAGCGGATGTTCGTCAGAGATCCGACAAAGAGGCGCGTGTCCATCGTGGTGCCCACCCTTTGGCCAGCGATGGTCAGGCCGTCGACGATCATGGAGCCGGCGCCAAAACAGCGGAAGGCACTGTGCCCCGCAGTGCCGCCGCCCGACAGCACTAGCCGCATGCCCTGGATCGTCATCCGCCCGCCGAATTGATAGGCTTGGAACGGCGTTCCGCGAGACGTGCACGTCACGTTACTGAAACTCCAGTTCCGGGCTGGCGTGGGTGAGGTGGATACATCCACAGCGGTGAGAGATGTGGTGGCGAAGTCGCAATCGGCGATCCGCACATCGTTGACGTAGTGAATGGTGTCGTTTGGCGAAAGAAGGGCCTGCGCCGTCGCACCAGCGGCGATTCGCATCCCGGTAATTGTCGCACCGCCGACATTGGCGGCCGATCCCTGTAACCAGATGCCTGCCTTGGACGCCCCGGTGCATTCGACGCCCTCTGCGCGGACATTGGCCTCAGTGCCACGGATGCCGAGGTAGAGATCGGTGACGTTGTCGCTGAGAGCACCACCGGAAATCACGACATCGCGGACGCTGTTGATGGAGATTCCAGCCTTGGGCAGCGTCGCGTCGGCGGTGCTGGTCTGCCCACGAACCGTTGCGTTCGTGATGACCAGGCCGGAGCCGTTGACTGCATAGATGCCGTTGTCGCGCGGTGAGATCAGGACGGGATCCGTGATCCGTATGTTGCGGTTGTTGGCGCCATAGACCTGCAATGCGTAGCAGCCGGTGTCGTTTCGCCCTCCCATCAGCCCCGCATTGTGGACCACGGCGCCACGGATCTCGCTGTCGTGGACATTGCTGTAGAAAACCACCCCTTGTTTGATGTGTGTCGCTTCAGCGTAGAAACCTGTCACGATCGCGTCGCGGACGATCGCTCGGTCGGCGTCGGCCGGCCTCGACGCCTTGCTGTTGATGGCGATGACGGCGGCGTTGACGCCGAGCTTGGCGGGGTCCAGCGAGTTGCCCGGACGCGAGATGCCCCGCAGCCCGTTGACGCGTATGTGCCGGATCTCGAGATTCGAAAGACTTTCATTGTATACGAAGATCCACCACGGCGCCTTGAAGTTCTGGAGTTCGACGGTGTCCAACGTAAAGCTGTCGATGCCCCTCGTTGCGGTCGCGCTCAGGGCGAACTTCATGAATGCGCCGTTGTTGTAACCGGTCGAAAGCCCATTGCCGACAACCGTCAGATCGGCGATAGCCACCTTGGAGACATCCGTGGCGGTAAAGACATAAGAGATCTGGTCGACCCCGGTGATATTGATGACCGAGCCATTGCCATCGATGGTGCAGTTGGCCGGGATCGAAATTCCATAGTGCCCCAAGGCCCTCAGGTCGGTCGAGGACCAGTTGTAGACCCCGCGGCGGAACATCAGCGTTCCGCCTCCCATGGATTTTATCCGGGTCAGGGCGCGGACGCAGGCGGCGACATCCGTCCCATCGTCGCCCAGAACGACAAGGCCGCCTGGCGCCCTCGTATTTCCGGGCCGCGGGCGCTCGAGGGCGCGAGAGGCGGTCGATCCGGCGGCGAAGGCCGTCACGGCCCCAAATGCCAAGGTCCCTGTCAACAGACGACGGCGGGTCAGTGAGGACTTTTCATCAGGAACCATGCAGCGCCTCTTTCTTCAATCGCGCCGCATTGGGCTTGGTCGTCCGGAGGATGGGCATGGCATCGAGAAACCGAGATTGCGGCGAGGTGAAGGCCAAGGAATTTCCTCCGGAAAGGCTGTCAGGACGCGGCGTTCCGGGATCTCCAGTCCTTGAGTGCATCTTCCGCGCACCGATCGCTAGCCAGTAGTCGCGGATTGGCATTGAAACCATGATGCTTGGAATCCGAGGTCGCCAACGGGTGAGTCTTGCGAGTCGAAATTCGCGCGGTTCGAGTTCTCGTGAACTTGACGAGCCTGGAAACGGTAGCTTAGCTGGACGTCTCGAACAACCTCCTGACTGAAGCGTGATCGACGCGCTGCTGCAAAGTGATAGAGGTGGGAATGATCCTTCCCACCGAGGCTGCAAAGGGCTGATTCTCTTGACACAATCAAAAGAGGCAAAGCCCGCCTGGGTAACTGGCGCTGGTGGTTTCATCGGCTTGCATCTTACCCGGTTCCTTGCGTCGGAAGGCTGCCATCTCATCGGCTTCGGCCGGAAGGAAGCACCCTGGTTTGCTCAGGCGACCGGCGGCGTGTTCTTATGCTTTGTCCGCGAGAATGCCGCCGTGCCGCAGGCCCGGTAACAAATGCGCCGCCGAGACTACGCGGCTGCGCTCCTTGCAATGTTTGAAAATGCTGGAAGTGTCCTCCAATGATCGAGAAAATCGTCAGTTTTGTCATGAGCGGCGGCGTCGGTTCCAGGCTGTGGCCGCTGTCGCGCGAGGACAATCCCAAGCAGTTCCATGATTTTTCGGGCGACGGCTCGATGCTGGCCAAGACGCTGCGCCGTCTGACGGCAAGGCCGAAAGGCGAAACCCCGGTTTATCTGATCGCATCCGAGCGGCACGCCGACCGGGTCCATGCTGACCTGGCCGGCCTCGATCTTTCCGGCGGCGGTCCCTTGTTCGAGCCGACAGGCCGCAACACCGCCGCTGCTGTTGCCCTGGCGACTTTGCGCACTCTGTCCGACCACGGCGACAGCCTGGTGCTGGTGGTTCCGTCCGACCACGAAATCGCCACCGCCCAGAAATTCTGGCAGAGCGTGGAACGTGGCGCTGCGGCGGCGCGCGCCGGGCGGCTGGTGGTGTTCGGCATCAAGCCCAGCCAGCCGGAGACCGGTTACGGCTATATCGAGGTTGCCGGCGAGCGGGACGGCGTCTGCGATGTTTCGCGTTTCGTCGAAAAACCGGATCTCCCGACCGCGCAGGGCTATCTCGACGCTGGCAATTTCTACTGGAACACCGGCATCTTCCTGTTTCGCGCCAGCGCCATGCGCGACGCCTTCATGGCTTTCCAGCCCGAGATATGGACGGCCACCGAGGCTGCCTACCAGGCAGCGACATCGGATCTTTCCGGCCTTTACATGCCTCTCGAACTCTATGCCGCCATTCCCTCGACCTCGATCGATTACGCGATCATGGAGAGGGCAAGCGACATCGCCATGGTGCCGGCCGGCTTTCGCTGGAATGATCTCGGTTCCTGGCAATCGCTGCTGGATGTCAGCCCTTCGGATAAGCAAGGCAACGTCATCATCGGCGACGTCGTCGCCATCGATTGCGAAAACTCCTACATCCGCAGCGACGGCCGTCTGCTGTCAGCAATCGGCGTCGAGAATCTCGCCATCGTCTCGACCGCGGACGCCACCTTCGTCGCTCCGGTCAGCCACAGCCAACACGTCAAGAAGATCGTCGAGCAACTCGAAAAGAGCGGCCGGCTGGAAACCAAATTCACACCCGCGGACGATCGCGTGATCGAAAGCGGCGCCTGGCGGCGCCGGGTCTATCACTGGCTGTTTGAAGAGACGGTGCCGCTATGGTCGACAGTCGGTGTCGACGAACGCCATGGCGGTTTCCATGAAGCGCTGGGTTTCGACGCCACGCCGCTGATGAAGCCCAAGCGCATGCGTACGCAGGCCAGGCAAATCTACGCCTTCGCCGTCGCCAAGGCGCGGGGATGGGACGGACCGGCCAACCGGTTGATCAGCCACGGTATCGAATTCATGGCCAGGAACGGCCGTACCGACAATGGCGGCTGGGTGCGCACGCTCAATGTCGATGGGACGGTCGCCGACCCCGTCGAGGATGCCTACGATCATTCCTGCGTGCTGCTGGCGCTCGCGCATGCCCATATGTCAGGCGATCCCGATGCCTTGCGGCTTGGCGAAGAGACGTTTTCTTTTCTCGACGCACATCTCGAGGACCATCGCATGACCGGTTTTCTCGAAACCTCGGACGGCGCTGGCGAACGCCGTTCCAATCCGCACATGCATCTGCTTGAAGCTTTCCTGGCGTGGCATCAGGCGACCGGCGAGCGCGCCTATCTTCGCCGCGCCGCGCGCATCGTCGATCTGTTTCGCAGCCATTTCTTCGATCCGGAAAGCTGGACGCTTGGCGAATATTTCGATCGCGAATGGCAGCCAGTCAAGGGCGAGAAAGGCTTGTGGACGGAACCCGGCCACCATTTCGAATGGGCCTCCCTGCTAGTCGATTTCGCCGGGCGCAGCGGCCAGAGCGAACTGAGCGGCTTTGCCAGGAAGCTCTATGCCTCGGCCATCGCCAATGGCCTCAACCGCGCCACCGGCCTTGCCTACGGCGCGGTTTCGCGGCAAGGCCTGCCGCTCGACCGCGTCTCGCGCAGTTGGCCGCAGGCCGAGGCGATCAAGGCGGCGATCGCACTGGATGGCGCGGGAGGACCCGACCTCAAGCCCGAGATCGAAGCGCGGGTCGGTCGCCTGTTCCGTTGGCACATCAACCCGGCGCCGCTCGGTCTGTGGGTCGACCGGATCGACGAACGCGGCCGTTCGTTGGCCGCCGATGTGCCGGCCAGTATCTTCTACCATCTGGTCTGTGCATTGACACAGTATCTGGACAGTACTGCTGCCGATCCTCTGCAGAAAGCCAACCCCCGGTAGAAAGCCAGTCTCGGTGGAAAGCCGGTCCTCGGTAGAAGATTGACGAACGCGACGCGTTTTAGCCGCGGCGGAGGGAAGGTCTTGTCGTTCAAGAAAATAAGTTTGCTTGCACTTGTCGCCTTGGCGTTCGCGGTTGGCTTCCTGGTCATTATCACGAAAAAAGGAACAGATGTTCATTCGCGACCGCCAAAGCCGCAAACGGCACTTCAGCCGTTTGATGGCAAGCTCGCGATTCAATCGATCGACGATCTCAGGGTCGGCGGCCGCAAGATTGTGCTGTGTGGCGTAGCTTTTACGAAACCCCAGTCCATGCGCGCCATGGTCACCGAAGCCGCGCGCCGGGACTATCAAGGGCTCGCCTTGACTTGCAAGCCTGTCGGCTCGGGAACGCCTTGCGACGGCAATATCGCGTCGAAGTTCGGTGATTCCACTGTCGTACAGTGCATTACCTCCGATGGCGCGGATCTAGCCGCAAGGCTTGCCGAAAACGGCATCCTGTGCGGGCAGCCCGCGCAAGCGGGTTCGACCTACAAGTCTTGTCCGTAAGGCTCGCAGCGCAGGGGTTCGCCGACGCCCTCGTATCATCAGCTCATGGATCGCGTCCAAATCGCGACTGTCATAAAATGAAAAGCAGAATATGCGACAACGCCGGACGTCAAACCAAGTCGACTGTAACCTTGGCATGAAGGACCGGCGCGACGGCAGCTTCAAGACCGTGAAATTGAATCTTAACCTCTCTTACCTATCAATCAACCTGTACCGGTGAGCATCTTGGCGGAAGGAACCAATTGCGTTCCTGAATTATAGCCCCCGTTGCATTCGGCAAGAATGGTACATTCAAGTCTTCTAATAAGTGTGTTTTATGAAACACAGCGGAAACCAAAAGACATCTCGCAAATGCGAAATGGGTTGGAATTGAAGACGAAAACTGTTACGCGCATATTTGGTGGCTTGGGTGATCGGGTGGGTCTGAGAAAATGCGGGACAAAAGGATCTGAACGAATGAACCTTAATGTGAAAATTGCGTTGGCTGGATTGATCGCGTCGGTCAGTTTCGGTCCTGTTTCATCGTTCGCTCAGGACGCGTCATGCACCTGCGCGACCGCTTATCAAGGAGTGGCGAGTTCAATCGGATCCATTGGGCATGCCAAGGGCGACGTGATGGTTTCGCAGACGGCTGGCTACGGTCCCGCCAAAGCAGGGGCTACCCTGGATTTCGGTAGCCGCGTGGTGGTTGGCGCCAAAGGGTCGGCTTCCGTCAATGTCGGGGGCTGCAATGTGAATGTGCCTGCGAATTCGAGTCTCGACATTTCCCGTGTCGAGAACAACATCTGCCTGAAAGTTGTGGGCTCCGAGCAGACGGCTGCCGTTGGTGTGAGCTCTGAGCATACGGGTCAGATTGCCTCGGGCGGCACCCCGTCCTGGCTGCCGCTCGGTATTTTTGCGGGCATGGCCGGCACGGCCGGTGTCCTTGCCGCAACGCAGGATAACAACAACGGCGTCAGCCAGTAGGCGGATGCCAGGCAGGCAATGGCAGCGGAGGCGTGAGGCGCCTCTGCTTTATGTTGCTGTTGGATGCCTCGGTTGGCCTTGCTGGCGCCAGGTTTGTTTTGCTAAATTTGGTAACCGTGTCGCTCTATTGCTTTGGGCTGGTCTCGACGCGATTCGTCTTGGGCGTACCGTTTTGGTGGCTGGGATTCGACACTCGCCGTCGTGCTTAAGCTTGGCAGATGCGTCATTCGCCACCCTGCGGCTGATGCATTGGCGTGTTGTTGGGACGCAGTCGCTACGTTGCTTCGGTGCAGGCAGAAACGTCAATGATCGACCTGCATTCCCATATCTTGCCCGGTCTTGACGACGGCTCGCCCAGCCTTGCCGAATCGCTGGAAATGGCCCGGTTGGCGGTGGCTGATGGGACGACGCACATGGCGTGTACACCTCATATCACGCCAGGCATGTACGAAAATGGATCGGCAAATATCATCCGAGCCGTTCGAGAACTGGATCAGGCGTTACGCCGTGCCGCTATACCGCTCGCTCTTTATGTCGGTGCCGATATCCATGTGGCGCCCGACCTTCCGGAGCAACTGGCGCTCGGCAGCGCGCCAACTTTAAACAGATCCCGCTATTTTCTATTTGAACCGCCGCACCACGTTTTGCCGCCAAGGCTGGAAGATCTTGTTCTACGCCTCATAAACGCCGGCTTTATTCCGATTCTTACCCATCCCGAGCGTTTGACCTGGATCAAGGCGAATTACGACGTCGTCGAGCGGTTGAATGCAGCGGGGTGTCTTATTCAGCTTACGGCAGACTCGATTGTTGGTGCTTTTGGACGCACGGCGCTTTATTATTCGGAAAAGCTGATTGACGAAGGTAGGGTAGATATAATCGCATCGGACACCCATGGCGCCACCCGCCGGCGTCCTGGGCTATCGCAGGCAGTTGCCGCTGCCGCAAAGCGATGTGGAGAGGATGAGGCCCGCAATATGGTGTTGAAACGTCCAGGCCAGATTTTGGCGAACCGGCCTCTCGAACCGGTCGGAAAGGCACATGCCAGGAAGCCGAGCCCCGGCAACGTCGGCCGCTTTACCGGACTGGGTCGTTTGTTCAAGGGCGGGACCGCGTGATGGGCGGTTTTCGGTTCGTAGAAAGCTTTGCCGGCACGATATGTGTCTTGTTCGCTTCGCTCGCGATGTCTGCCTGCACGAGCACCTCGTCAACGGCGCCATCTTCATCGGCTTCGGTTGATGCGCTGCAACTGACATCGTCATCGTCGACGCCGCTTTCGAGCGGTGGCGCTCTGCAGGTCGTAAAGGACCTGCCTGCGCCGCAAAACACCCAGAACGGCAGCGAGCAGCCTTTGTCTCCGAACGATGTGCTTGAAGTGAATGTGTTCCAGGTCGACAATCTGAACAGAACCGTTCAGGTCGATGCCGGCGGGCAGATTTCGCTTCCACTTATCGGAACCATGACCGCGGCGGGAAAGAGCGTCCGTCAATTGGAGAAGGAAATCGAAACCGCCTACGGCGCCAAGTACCTGCAGTCGCCCGAGGTGTCGGTTTTCGTTAAGGAATCGGTTGGACAGCGCATTACTGTCGACGGTGAAGTCACCAGGGGGGGTATCTTTCCAGTAACGAGCAACGCCTCTCTCATCGACGCGATCGCCCTAGCTGGAGGGTTCAACGCCGTTGGAGATGCAAAAAAGGTCTTTGTCTATCGCAATATCGGATCGAACACGCTGGTTGCTAACTACAACGTGGAGGAAATTCGTGCCGGCAAGAGCCGCAATCCCCGCATTTATGGCGGCGACAAGGTTGTCGTCTTCGCCTCGAAATCGAAAATTGCGATGAACAATCTCAAGGACGCCCTGGGTGTCGCCTCGAGTGCAGCCCGAATTGCGGTGGTCCCGGGACTATAGCCACAGTCGGTCAGAATCCAGCCTACTGACGAACTCAGGATTACCTCGCGCCATGCTCGATCGTAACAGACAGCATCAAATTGCAGGCCCAGGACATGGTCAAGCCTTGTCCGCGGACCTGTATTATGACGGTGCGCAAAACTATAACCCGTACGGTCGCGATCAGCCGGAGCAGGACGAGGGCTTTAATCCACTAAAGCTGCTTTTTTACGTTGTTCAGTATCGGTGGCTGATCGTCATGATGGCGGCGGCTGGCCTGGTGGCGGGTGTCATCGTCACGATGATGCAGACACCGAAATATCAGGCGACAACGCAACTGGAAGTGCTGGTTCCTTCGGCCAAGGTGTTCCAGGACATTGAAGTAGTTTCCGAAAGCAGCGACCTGCGGGCGTTTCAGACTGCGCGCGAAAAGCTGAAAAGCAGAGCATTGGCGCAGCGCGTGGTGTTCCAACTGGGGCTCACCGAAAAGCCAGATTTCCTGTTTCCGACGCCGAGCTTCTCGCTAAGCAACATCTTTTACCGTGCGTTCGGAATTGCCAAATCGCCCACCATCGAGGAGAAGACTCCCGAGCAGCGCGAGGCGATTGCGATCGATCGCATTCTAAATGACCTCTCGGTCAATCTGGTCACCAATACAAGCCTGCTATCGATCACGTTCGCCGACCAGAATCCGAAATATGCAACTGACATAGCCAATCAGGTCGCACAAAGCTTTATCGACCAACGCCTCGATCAGACCAGCGAGACATCGGACCTCGCACGGCAATTCATCCAGGAACAGGTTTTGCAGGTAAAGCAGAAGCTTCAGAAATCCGAGGAGGAACTGGTCGCTTATGCGAAGGATGCCGGCATCACGGTAACCGGCGACGACAAATCGCTGATAGGGTCGAACATCGAGGCTCTGAATACCGCGCTGGCAACGGCGATCCAGGAACGTCTCGACGCCGGACGGGTCGTGGAACAAATCGACAAAGGCCGCGGCTCGAGCTTGGCTCCGGTTCTGGAAAGTGAAGGTTTGCAGAAGCTCAACGAGAAACTGGCGGAGTTGACCAGCCAGTATCAGCAAAAGCTGGGCATACTGAAGCCCGGCTTTCCAGAAATGCAACAGCTTCAGTCGCAAATCAAGGAGTTGCAACGGCTCTATAGCAATGGTGTTTTGACGATAACCGATTCCTTGCGGCAGAAATACCAGGAGGCTCAGAACAAGGAGGCTGACCTTAAGTCCAAACTTGCTGAGATGGAGAAGCAGCAGGTTATCTTCAACGATAAAAACATCAAGTACACAATCCTGAAGCGTGAGGTCGATTCGAATCGTTCCCAGTACGACAGTCTTATCTCCAAGTTGAATGAAGTTGGTGTGAGCTCTGAGCTCAAGACACAAAGCGCTGCAATCGTTGATTTTGCGTCGTTGCCTGAGCGCCCCTATTCTCCGCGATTGACTATCAATCTTGCGATCGCTCTGGCTCTTTTCATGGCCCTGAGCGCATCGATAATCTATATTATCGAGTTGTTGAACAACACCTTCACCAATCCTGAGCAGATCGAGAAGGAGCTGGGGTTGGCGATGCTCGGCATCCTGCCGCATGTCGATGATCGGGAACTGCTGGCCAGCATCAACGACCAGAAGTCAGGACTGTCTGAAGCCTATCGTTCGCTTCGAACGTCCCTGCAATTTTCCGGCGCCGAGGGCGCGCCACGATCGCTGCTGGTCACCAGTTCGGAGCCCTCGGAAGGCAAGTCGACCACGTCGTTCAAGCTCGGGCAGGATTTTGCCGCGCTTGGCGCAAGGGTGCTCGTTGTCGATGGCGACCTTAGAAAGCCCAATCTTCATCGTCTGTTTGGGCTCGACAACACAATCGGCCTCAGCAACCTCCTGACAAACACCGTTCGCAAGGAGGATCTTGCGAGCATTTTCCGGGCGACGAAATATCCGAATGTGACCGTTTTAACGTCCGGAACGATCCCGCCGAACCCTGCGGATCTGCTCTCTTCGCCCAAGATGGCGCTGATCGTCACCAACCTCGGCAAGCGCTTCGACCTTGTCATCATCGATGCCCCGCCGGTCGTCGGCCTTTCGGATGCGCCTATCCTCAGTCGGCTTGCCGAGGGTACGTTGATGGTCATCTCCACCAATCAGGTCACGCGCAAATCGGCCAAGACAGCATTGAAGCGCCTGCGGGCCGCCGGCGCGAACGTGGTGGGTGCCGCGATGTCGAAATTTGCGGTGAACAAATTCGACTACAACTACGCCTATAAATATATGAACTACCAGTATTACGACTACGGTACCCCGAAACTTGAAGGCAAAGTGGATGACGGAGCAGGCCAGCCCGCTTATGCAAAATCTCCGGCGTTCAAGCGTTTGGTTCGTCGCATCCGTTCTGGTGTTGGCGGCTTCGTCGATCGGTCTAAGTCGGCTTCTTGAGACCGAAACGCCGACCGTTTCGCTCGCGCTGGATCCGTTGAATGTCGACGCGGTGATCGGTGAAATTACCGGGGACCTGAACGACACAAGCAATACTCCCGACCTTGATGCCTTGCTTGCCAAGGCCGAGGGTGCGCTTCGCTTTGATCTGGTAGACGCTCGCCTTTACAGCCTGATCGGTGAGATCAAGTACCGCCAAGGCGAAAAGGACCAGGCCTATGAGCTTTTCGATCAGGCTCGAAAATTGTCCAAGACGGAAATCCATGCGCTTCAGAGGTCAATTGGCCGCTCGATTGAAATGGGCGATCTGTCAAAGGCTGTCGGCGAGATCGATATATTGCTGCGGCGATGGCCAGATCGGTTTCCCGAAATAGCCGGGGGAATGCCGACTATCCTCTCGAACCCCGATGGATACCAAGCTGTGCTGGCGGCCCTCAAGGTGGATGCGCCTTGGCGATCCAGTCTGTTCGTCGCTCTCGGCAACGCCCCCCTGGGGCTCGATTTCGCGAATCGGCTGCTGCTCGATTTGATCGGGTCAAGCTCACCACCGAAACAAGGCGAGTTGTCCTTTGTAATCAACGGCTACATTCGCCAGAAGCAATATGAGCCAGCATACCGGTTATTTCTTTTCAGCCTTTCTGAGGAAGAAAGGAAGTTAGGCGGGTATATTTTCAACAGTACCTTTGAACCGGCGCCTAGCGGTAAGCCTTTCGATTGGCAGATCCGTGATCAGTCGGGGATGGAAGTTACATTTGCAACATCCCAGGATGCGGTCGAAGGCGAGGGCGGAGCGACGGTCCGTTTCCTGAATACGCCGGTGAAGAACTCTGCTCTTCAGCAGTATCTTGAGCTACCTCCTGGCTCCTATAAGATTTCTCTGGTTGCATCTGCAAGAAACTTGAAACTTCCAAAGGAGCTATTCTGGTCCCTCAGATGTCCATCTGGCGAAATTGCACGGTTCAATATCCCAGAGGGCACATACAATCGTCAGGCCCTGAGTCAGGATTTCTTGATTGGTCCTCACACCTGTCCCATGCAATTTTTGAGGCTGGAAACTGCCGCCATTGCCGAGAGTTGGCGGTTTCGATATGTCGGTACGCTGGTAATGCACAAACTGAGCATCGAGAGACTTCCATCTTGAGCGACCGGTCAGCGGAATGGGATAAGTATCTCCTCGGGTCGGTTTTGTTCATATCGCTGCTGATCGGTGGCGGGACTGCAAGCGGCCTCTACACGGACACGCTGATTGAAGTCTTGGCGATTATCTCGGGGGCCGCGGTCCTTTCACGGCCATCTGGTCAAAGACCTCACCATTCTGTTGTATGGCTGCTTGCGCTCGCCGCGGCATTGGTGATTTTGCAAATCGTCCCACTGCCGGCGCTCATGTTCAAAGGATTGCGGCCGGAGCTGTTGCTTGCAGATTCCTCGCTTGTTGGCGAAAGCCGATTTCGTTTCGTCAGCCTCGGCGTGGGACGCACGATCGAATGCTTGTTGTATCTGGTGGCGGTGGCAGCGTTTTTCTTGAGCGTGTTGCGTTTGCGAACCGAGCAGGTCCAGGCGCTTCTTCCTTTCTTTTTCATGGGCGTCATCTGCAATGGGCTGGCAGGAGCCATTCAATATTCGCTCTCCGACAATGTCGCGATAGAGGGATTGTTACCGTTTACGATCAACGCCGGGCTTTTTGCCAACCGCAATCACTTCGCGGCTTTGCTTTTTGTCTCCATTCCCTTCGTCGTCTATCACGGCCTGTTTCGCGGAAATCTTTTGTCCGGATTGCTCGGATTGGCCACGATTTCGCTGCTTCTTTTGGCAGCCGGTTCGCGCGCCGGTGTTCTGATCGGACTGGCGATCACCGTCCTGTCCGTCGTCTTTCTTTCGGCGCGCTCCAAACTGAGCGGATTCGGCATCCTCGCTATTTTCATAGGACTTTCCACCTACACGATAGGCGCGTGGTCCAAGATCGACGCAAGAGCGATCGATCCGGACTTCGGGAGGGCAGAATTTGCCCGTACCACTATTGACGGAATCAAGGAGAACTGGGCAACCGGCGTCGGATTTGGTAATTTCCAGAAGGCCTATCAGATCTACGAAAAGGAAGGGATGATTTTCAAACAATTCGTAAATCATGCCCACAACGAGTATCTTGAAATAGCCTTCGAGGGCGGAGTTCTCGCCATTCTCCTGATGGCATTTTATTTTGTGTTGCTTATTGTTTCGTTTGCCAGAATCCGCCGCGATCCGCTTCAGAAAGCAGCGTTTCTCTCAGTGTCTTTTCTTCTCATACATTCGCTGGTTGATTATCCGCTGCGCACCGCTGCGCTTGCAATGACGTTTGCCTATATGAACGCAATTATTTTTCACAAAGGGTTTGCAGATCGCTCCCGGCAGAAGAGCGAAATGATCGAGGTCGACCACAATGGTGACAAGTTGCTTGTTCCTATTGGAAATTCGTCGTGATGCAGGCCTGCAGGAGTTGATGTCGCGATATCATTCGACAGGTTGATGTCCTTATCTTTCTCTACCACAGGGTGCAGAAGTGATTGACACGCAGCCGTGCGAAACATAAAGCACCAGCAAATTGCGCCGGTCGGGGGAGCGAAGGCAATTTCTAGGAGAGCTTGTTGAAAGGCATCATCCTGGCCGGGGGTAGCGGCACCCGGCTCTATCCGCTGACACTGGCGATTTCCAAGCAAATCCTGCCGATATACGACAAGCCGATGATCTACTATCCGCTGAGCGTGTTGATGCTCGCTTGTATCCGTGAGATTCTCGTCATCTCGACCCCGCGCGACTTGCCGGTTTTTCGGGATTTGCTCGGCGACGGTTCGGAGTTCGGGCTTGAAATGTCTTATGCCGAGCAGCCGCACCCCAACGGCCTGGCGGAAGCCTTCATCATTGGCCGCGACTTCATCGGCGATGACAGCGTCTCGATGATCCTCGGCGACAACATCTATTTCGGCGAGGGGCTGTCGCAGCTCTGCCGCAAGGCGGCTTCGTGCGAAAGCGGCGCCTCGGTGTTCGCCTACCATGTCGATGATCCGCAGCGCTATGGCGTGGTTTCGTTCGACAAGGTCAGCGGGTCCGCCTTGACGATCGAGGAAAAACCGCCAGCGCCGAAGTCGAATTGGGCTATTACCGGCCTCTATTTCTACGACAATGATGTCGTGAACATAGCACCGACCATCCGGCCCTCGGCACGTGGCGAACTCGAGATCACAGCGGTCAACAACGTTTACCTCGAACGCGGGCAGTTGCAGGTCCATCAACTTGGCCGCGGCTATGCCTGGCTCGACACCGGCACCCATGACAGCCTGCATGAAGCCTCATCCTTCGTGCGCACCATCGAACATCGTCAGGGCATCAAGGTCGCCTGTCCGGAGGAGATTGCTTTCGAACAGGGCTGGCTGACGGCGGACAAGGTGCTGCAGCGCGCCGACCGACTGGGTAAAAACGAATATGCCGCCTATTTGCGCAGGCGCGTCGTCGAGCTGACGGAGAACTAGATGCTGGAGATCAGGCCGCTCGGCCTCGATGGCGTGCTGGAGATCGTCCCGAAACGATTTGGCGACGCCCGGGGGTTCTTTGTCGAAACCTACAATGAGGAGCGGTTTTCAGACGCAGGCATCGATCTGCGTTTCGTCCAGGACAATCATTCTCATTCTGCCGCTGCAGGTATTTTGCGGGGGCTCCACTATCAAC
Organism: Mesorhizobium sanjuanii; assembly: GCF_002529485.1. Taxonomy (NCBI): domain Bacteria; kingdom Pseudomonadati; phylum Pseudomonadota; class Alphaproteobacteria; order Hyphomicrobiales; family Phyllobacteriaceae; genus Mesorhizobium; species Mesorhizobium sanjuanii. Next base: position 4,337 of record NZ_NWQG01000237.1, on the reverse strand, counting down.
TTCCCCCACGTGCCCAGGACAAGCTGCTGCGCGTTGTGCGAGGCAGGGTTTTTGACGTCGCGGTCGATATACGCCGGAGCTCGAAGACATTCAGAAAATGGGTCGCCCTCGAGATATCCGCCGAAAAGGGCAATCAAATCTTGGTGCCGAAGGGCTTTGCGCACGGTTTCGTTACACTCGTGCCGGACACAGAGGTGCTGTATAAGGTCACCGACACCTACTCGCCGCAGCATGACCGGTCGATCCGTTTCGACGATCCCGCCATCGGCATCGAATGGCCATCGCTATCTGGTGAGTTCCAGCTTTCGGACAAGGACCTCAAGGCGCCGACGCTCGCCGCCGCCGAGGTATTTGCGTGAGGAGAGCAGCATGAATTTTCTGGTGACTGGAGGTGCCGGCTTCATCGGCTCGGCCGTGTGCCGGCATTTGTGCGCCAATCCAGCCCACCGCGTGACCAATCTCGACAAGCTGACCTATGCCGGGAACCTCGCCTCGCTGCGGTCGATCGAGAACGCGCACAATTACAGATTCGAACACGCCGACATCTGTGACGACAGAACGATCCTCGAGGTGCTGCATCGCGACGACATCGACATCGTCATGCATCTTGCCGCCGAGAGCCATGTCGACCGTTCAATTGATGGGCCGGGAGCATTCATCGAGACCAATATCGTCGGCACCTACCGAATGCTCAATTCGGCTCTGGACTATTGGCGCAGGCTTCCCGAGGCGAAGAAAGACCAGTTTCGCTTTCATCATGTCTCGACCGACGAGGTGTTCGGCGACCTGCCCTTCGAGAGCGGCATCTTCACCGAACAGACGCCCTATGCGCCATCTTCGCCCTATTCGGCGTCGAAGGCCGCGTCCGATCATTTGGTCCGCGCATGGCACGACACCTACGGCCTGCCGGTCGTCCTGTCGAACTGTTCCAACAATTACGGTCCGTTCCATTTCCCCGAAAAGCTGATCCCGCTTGTCATTTTGAACGCGCTCGACGAAAAACCGCTGCCGGTCTATGGCGCCGGCGCGAATGTGCGCGACTGGCTTTTCGTCGAGGACCATGCGCGCGCCCTGGCCCTGGTTGCAACGCGCGGCGCGGTCGGCGAGAGCTACAATGTCGGCGGCGGCTCGGAGCGCACCAATCTGGCGGTGGTCGAGGCGATCTGCGATAGTCTCGACAATAAGCGGCCGCGCTCCGCCGGCCGGCGCTATCGCGATCTCATCACCTTCGTCACCGACCGCCCGGGCCATGACCGGCGCTACGCGATCGACGCCTCGAAGATCGAACGCGATCTCGGCTGGAGACCGCGCGAGAGCTTCGACAGTGGCCTTGCCAGGACGGTCGACTGGTATCTCGAGAACAAATGGTGGTGGGGTCCGATCCGCCGCGAGCGCTACGCCGGCGAACGGCTGGGCGAAGCGCGCAAGGGTGCCGCGTGAGGCTTGTCGTCACCGGACGCGAGGGCCAGGTCGCCAGGAGCCTTGGCGAGCGCGCGCATGCGCACCCGGATGTCGAAATCGTTTTCCTGGGAAGGCCTGAACTCGACCTGGAGAAGCCGGAGACGATCGCTCCTGCGCTGGCAATTACCCGTCCCGACCTTGTCGTGTCCGCCGCCGCCTACACCGCGGTCGACCAGGCCGAGGACGAACCGGAGCTTGCCTTTGCCGTCAATGGCGCTGGCGCCGGCCATGTCGCCGAAGCCGCGGCAAGGCTTGGCGCTCCCGTCGTCCATCTGTCGACCGACTATGTCTTCGACGGAAGCGGCGAGGGGGCATACACGGAAGACGACGAACCTGCTCCGCGCAGCGTCTACGGCGCCTCGAAGCTCGCCGGCGAGCACGCGGTCGCAAAGGCCAACCCGCGTCACCTCATCCTGCGCACGGCATGGGTCTACAGCCCGTTCGGCAGGAATTTCGTCAAGACGATGCTGAAGCTGGCAGCGGATCGCGATGAGATTTCAGTGGTGGCCGACCAGTGGGGAAACCCCACTTCGGCCCTCGATGTTGCCGATGCGATCCTGCATTTGGCGGCGACGCTGCACGGCAACAAGGGCTTTGCTTCCTTCGGCGTCTATCATCTGGCGGGAACCGGCGAGACCAGCTGGAGTGGATTCGCCCGTCATATCCTAGACACAAGCCAGGCGTTTGGTGGCCCCCATGCGCGGATCCGGGATGTCGCCACCGTGGAATATCCGACCAAGGCGCGGCGCCCGGCCAATTCTCGGCTAGCGATGGCGAAATTCGCGGCGGCATTCGGATGGATGGCTCCTGATTGGCCAGAGTCGACGAAAGAGGTGGTCCGCCGTCTTCTGATCGGAGAGACGAGACAGACATTGACAGCATGAACAAGCAATCGTCTCCAGAAAATCTGCATATCGCGACGCCCGCGTTACGTGCCGCCGACAAGGCAGCGGCGAAAGCGCGTGCCAGCGCCAAGCCGGTCACTGCGAAGCGCACCTGCATCATGGTGCTCGGCATGCACCGCTCAGGCACGAGCGCCCTGACGCGCGCGATCAGCCTGCTTGGCGCGGAACTGCCGAAAAACATGTTGGGCGCCAACCCGACCAACGAAACAGGCCACTGGGAGCCGCTGCGGTTGATGGAACTCCATGACCGGATGCTGGCCGAGGCTGGCAGTCGATGGGATGACTGGCGCCCCTTTGATCCTAACGATCTCGGCGCCGCGCGCCTGCGTTTATACAAAGCTGAGATCGCAAGGCTGATCGACGAGGAATATGGCTCCGCGCCGTTTTTCGTCCTCAAGGAACCGCGCATTTCGCGTTTCGTGCCGCTGTATGCGGAAATCCTGAAGCGAATGAAAGTCGACGTTCGCTATGTCCTGATCCAACGCAATCCCCTCGCAGTAATCGCTTCGCTCGAAAAACGAGATGGGTTCACATCCGGCTTCAGCGCTCTGTTATGGCTACGGCACGAGTTGGAGGCCGAACATGCCACTAGGGGGCGGCCGCGCGTATTTGTGTCATATGAAGCCACGCTTAAGGACTGGCGAATTGACATTGAAAGGATTGCCGCCGCTCTGCAGATCGACTGGCCGCAATCCATCACCAAGGCACAGGCGGCCCTCTCCGTCCATTTCTCGACCGACCATCAGCATCATCGTGCAAGCGTGGATCTGCTCGGCGCTGATCCACGCATCGCTGATTGGGTAAAGCAGGCGTATACTGCGCTAAGAGGCCTTGAGGAGGATTCCGCCGATACCATCGGGATGGCGCAGCTTGATGCTGTGCGGACTTCCTTCGACCATGTTACTCCGGTGTTTGGCGAAGCGTTCTTCCATGAGATTGACGCGCGCACCCAAAAATCAATCCAGGCAAGCTCACAAGTACAGCGCTTGGCAGATGACCGGGCCGCGGAAATAAATCGGCAGGCGGTAGAATTGGCGACGCTCCATCAAGAGATCAGAGCGAAAGATGCCGAGGATACTCACCGCTACACAACTGAACTCGAAGAACTTCGGGTGGAACTGGCGAAGCAACAGAATGCCCTTCGGCGCTCAATGGACGAGAGCTCAGCTCGTGAGGCCAGTCTGATGGCAGAGATTGGGCGGAACAAGCAAGGCGCCGCTCAGGCTGAACAGCGAGCCCAACGTATGACAGAGGAGGCACAGGTCCTCAAGAGAGAAATTCTTAAAATGAGGAGCAGCTATTCGTGGAAACTAACGTACCCTGCCAGATTGCTGAAATCACTGCTTAATGGAAGCAGAAGGTAATCGAGATGCCGCATAACAAGAATCTGATATCGATTATCATACCAGTCAAGAATGGCATGCCACACATCGTTGATGTGTACAGAATGATTAAGAATCAAGATATTGATGTGGATTTCGAAGTAATTTCTATTGATTCCGGTTCGACTGACGGATCATTGGACGCTTTTCCTACGGATGATGAACGATTTCGGGCCATCGAAATTCCTTCCTCTTCGTTTGGCCACGGACGAACAAGAAATCTTGGTGTAGAATCTGCTCGCGGAGAGTTGTGTGTATTTCTGACGCATGATGCGGTACCTGCCAATTCCATTTGGCTACGAGAACTTGTAAGGCCGCTGCGCGAAGACGAAAGTGTTGCTGCGTCGTTCGGAAGGCACATCGCTCACAAAGACGCGTCCCCATTCACGGCCTGGGAACTTGAAGCCCATTTCAATGGGCTGAAGCAGTGGCCGGTCGTTTGGATATCTGACGCGCGAGAGTATTCACGGAACCAGGGCCTACGACAGGTTTTCCATTTCTATTCCGACAATTCCTCGTGTTTGCGAAAATCCGTTTGGAAGGATTATCCGTATCCAGACGTATCTTTCGCTGAGGATCAGTTGTGGGC